>JAQCMX010000229.1 GCA_028274885.1 Haloarculaceae archaeon | reverse complement strand
GTTTGCGATCTCTTCGCTCGTGCTCTCGGGCTGTTTTCGGAGCTGGACGTAGATTCGTGCCCGGGTCTCCGTATTGAGGAACCAGGCCAGGAGGTCGACGATACCCTCATCGAACTGCTCGACGGCCCTGTCGGCCTCCTTTTCGAGGCGTTCCCGTACGTCTTGGCCGGTACTGTCTGTGTCGACGGCGGGATCGTTACCGTCAATTGGTTCATCATCAACAGCCATACGTTCTCTCCACCCGAGCAAGGAGATTCCCTGATAAAAGTCCTTGGCCCGGGACGGCGCCATCTATGATCGGTCAGTCGTACTCCCAGAGGGACTGCTGGCCCGGTGGCGTGTCCAACTCGGATGAGGGGTTCACACCGTTTTGCTCGCCGCCAGTCTCGCCTCCCACATTTTCACTCCAGTCCGCGAGGGTTGGCTGTGTCCCATCTGTAAAGGAGAGATTCGAAATGGACACACCGAGTTTTCGGATCGGTTGCCCGACCAGGTCTTCGAGCAACGCCAGCGCAGTCGATTCCAGCAGATCCCAGTCCTCGACCGGGCCAGGAAGGGTCTGCGCCCGGTTGTGGACGTCGAACGGTGGGGTGACAACCTTGATTCCGACCGTCCGGTACAGCACCTCGCGGCGCTTTGCCCGGGTCGCCACATCCTGTGCGAGTTGGCGGATGCGCTCTCTGTGTCGACGGCTACTGTCAGTCGCCTCGCCGAATGCGGACTCACGGGACAGACTCTTTGGCTTCCCGCGGGGGGTGACATCCCGTTCGTCGTCACCGCGTGCGAAGCGATAGATCCGGCGTCCGCGCTCGCCGAATCGCTCGCGGAGTATCGCAGGATCGGCCGCCGCCAGGTCGCCCGCTGTTTCGATATCCATCCCGCGCAACTCCCGGGCGGTAACGGGGCCAACACCGTGGATCGCCTCGGTATTTAGGGGTGCGAGAAACTCCGTGACATCCCCGGGCTGCACGACGACGAGTCCGTCGGGCTTGTCCCGGTCACTTGCCACCTTTGCCCCGCTCATCGTGGGAGCGATCCCAACACTGGCGGTCACACCCACCTCGGCGTGGATCTCCCTTTTGAGGGCGCGCCCGAACGCCTCCGCCTCCGCCCAGTCGAGTCGCTCGGAGAGATCCAGATACGCCTCGTCGATGCTGACCTCGCGGAACACGTCCGCACGCTCGCGCAAAATCGCCTGCACATCCTGTGAGACGGATTCGTAAAACGCCATGTCAACGGGCCTGTAGAACCCCGCCTCCTCGACCGACAGAGCGGGATCCTGCGCGGCGTCGATCTTGCGCGGCAATCGCTCGAGGGCCGTCGAGATGGCCTGTGCGCTCTCCACCCCAAACGCCCGTGCCTCGTAGCTCGCGGTCGCAACTGCCCCGTCGGTCGTCCCTGGTTTGTATCCCATCCCGACGACGACAGGTTCGCCACACAAGGCGGGTTCCTGAAGTCGCTCACACGCCGCATAAAAACAGTCGATATCGACGTGACAGACAATTCGCTCGCCGCCCCCTTCGACCGGCAAGCGCTCGGATGCCGACATTCAGTCCGGTATAGGGACCCCCGGTAGAAAGGATTGCCCCGTCACGGCCAGCGGGTCGGTGCCGGAACACGCCGCCCCGCCGGTGTCTTGGGTGCCAACGCATTTTACCGGTCCAGACGTGGTGGCCATATGGACGAACGAGAGGACAGATGCTCCGGTACATACCACGTGGTCGATCCTGAGGACCTCGATCCGGAACCGGCGTCTCCCTGCGAACGCAGGGCTGTCGGTGACGAACTGGCGCTGTCGATGCTGGCGGTTGCGGTGTACACGATAGCACCGGGTGAGGAACTCGCCCGTATGTACCACTATCACGAGCAACGCGAGGAACTGTTCTCCGTCCGGGACGGAACCCTTCGTGTCGAGACGCCCGAACGTCACTTCGAGGTCGAACCTGGCGAGGTGTTCGTCGCCGAACCTGGGAGCCCACATCGGGCGTACAATCCGGGAGCGGCCGAACACCCGGTCGAAGTTCTCGGCGTGGGCGCACCGAAGTACGACGTGGCCCGGGAGTACGACCCCAGGGAGTGAGCGTTCCGGGTCGGGGTTCGCCACCGACGGCGTCGGGACGTGTCGCTGACAGGTCCAGGGGCCACGGCCCTGGTATTGCCAGGGCTACGATCCAGATGTTTCCAGGGTCGTGATCCAGGTATTGCCAGGTCGTAATCCGGGTATCGTGTGCTCTATTTCCACTGAACATTTATACAGACACACCCCTCCAACTTGGACAATGCCTGCAGGGTTCGATTCAGGGACGATCAGGCTCGCGAGTTTCGCCCTGCTCGCGGGTGCGCTTTTGTTATCGGCGGTCGTCATCACGCGGTTCGGCCGGGACGATGACCTGCTGTCGCCACTCCGTGAGCGGTTCCTGTACGCCGTCCCGTGGGGGACTGCAATCGTCGTCGCGATCGTCCTCATCGTCTACTACCTCGT
>JAQCMX010000271.1 GCA_028274885.1 Haloarculaceae archaeon | reverse complement strand
AACCGTTTCGCAATCGGATCAGGGATGCCGACCACGTCATCCACACCGGTGATTTCGACTCGGAGGGGGCGCTGGCCGACCAGCGTAAACTGGCCCCGGAGTTGACCGCCGTGGCGGGTAACATTGACCCGCAGATCGGGCTGCCGACGGTTGCGACAGTCGAACTCGAGGGTGTCGAGTTCGTGGTCACACACGGCACGGGTTCGCTGGATGGCTGGGAACGCCGTGTCACCGAGACGGCACTGGACCACGCCGAAACCGACAGTCCCGTCGCCGGCCACACACACGAGGTGGTCGAAACCACCCACGAGGGGATCCGGCTGCTCAACCCCGGCAGCACAACCGGGGCAAGTCCAGCCACACGGACGACGATGATGACCGTCCGCGTCGCTGAAGCTGGCGTCGACGTGACCGTCCACGAACTGTAAGCGGGGCCGGGACAGCGCAGACGGCCTCGGCGGAGCGCGGGACATCCGGTCGGCTTTTTAGGGTTCGTACCGGACTGTATGTATGGACGTCTTCGCCGTCGAGGGGCTAGGAGAGATCCGGCCCGGCGACGATCTCGGGGAACTCATCGACGCACACGCACAGATCCAGCCCGACGACGTGGTCTGTGTTGCGAGTACAATCGTCTCGAAGGCCGAGGGACGGCAGGCGGATCTGTCCGACTTTCCCCCGAGCGACCGCGCCCGGGAGATCGCCGAACGGATCAGTGCGATCGCCGGGGAGTACAAGGACCCTCGGTTCACACAGGCGGTCATAGCCGACAGCGAGAAGTTGGTACTGGAAGCGCCGATTCTGCTGGCGGTGACGCGGTTCGGTCACGTGACCGTCAATGCAGGGATCGACCGATCGAACGTCCCCGACGCGGACCTGTTGCTGTTACCCGAGGACCCGACCGCAAGCGCCAGGCGACTTCACGAGCAACTGGACGCGCCGGTGATCGTCACAGACACATCCGGACGGCCCTTTCGGTACGGTCAGCGCGGGGTCGCACTGGGGTGGGCGGGCATCCCAGCGGCGCGTGACTGGCGGGGCGAAACCGACCGCAACGGAAAGGAACTCGAGGCGACGATACAGGCGGTCGTCGACGAACTGGCCGGGGCTGCCAACCTGGTCACCGGGGAAGGTGATGGTGGGACACCGGTCGCGGTCGTTCGCGACTGGTCGTTTGGCGATCACGGGGGAAGTGACAACCTCTTCCGGGAAGCCGAAGACGATCTCGTCAGGCCTGCCCTCCGGGAGTGGTCCTTCGATGGATAAGATACGCGCGGGCATCGAACTGACACCTGAGCATCCGGTATCGACACTGGGGGAGTATGCCAGTACCGCCGAACGGGCAGGTTTCGATGCCGTGTTTGCCAGCCACCACTACAACAACCGCGACGAGTTCGTCACCTTGACAGAGATCGCGCGGACGACAGACGAGGTGAGACTGGGACCAGGGATCACGAATCCCTACGAAACCCACCCGGTGACACTCGCCTCCCGGATGGCAACGCTCGACGAACTTGCGGATGGCAGGGGGATCTACGGGCTGGGTGCTGGCGACCGGTCGACGCTGTCGAACCTCAGCTATGAAGCCGAGCAACCGCTCCGGCGTGTGCTCGAGGCGATGCAGGTCGCGCGGAGTCTCTTCGCTGGAGAACGGGTCGACCACGACGGAACCTTCGGCGCGGAGGACGCAGGACTCAACTACGCGTCCCGTCAGATACCTATCTACGTCGGCGCACAGGGCCCTGACATGACGCGGATGGCTGCCAAGTACGCAGACGGCGTCCTGTTCAACGGGGCACACCCCAGGGACGTAGCGTGGGCACGCGAGCGGGTCGAGGAGGGACTCGCCGGGCGTGGAAACGAGACCGGGGAAGCGTTCGACTTCGCCGTCTACGCGAGCGTCAGCGTGGCCGAAGACCCGGAGCAAGCACGGGAATCCGGGCGTCCACCGGTTGCGTTTATCACCGGTGGCGCACCACCACCAGTTCTCGATCGTCACGACATCGACCGGGAACGCGCGACCCGGATCGGCGAACGGATCAGTGCCGGACAGTTTACGGAGGCGTTCGAACTGGTAACCGAACGGATGCTCTCCGCATTCTGTATCGCCGGAACACCCAGCACCGTGTGTGAGCGGGTCGAACAGATCCTGGAAACCGCCGACAGCATCGTCTTCGGGTCGCCACTCGGACCCGACCCTGGCGCGGCGATCAGTCTTGCGGGTGAGTCGCTCCCTCGGAGCCTGGGGTGAGCAGATCAACCACAGCACCGAGAACGAGTATCCCGAAGGTGCCAACGGAGACAGCCAGGATCAGCGTCGAAATCAGGACGAGAAAGCCCTCGACAGGCCCCTGTGACGCGACCGAAACGAATTCGCCGACAAGATCGATCGAGCTGTCGATCAGTTCGACAAGTACCATACTGTATCACTTTGCGCCCCCGGTATTTGTGTGCTTCTGTCCGGTAGTCAGCGATCGGTCACCGCCGGCGACAGGGATAAGTACGTTCACAGCTCCTTGCTGTATATGAAAGACGCCTCGCTCGATGAGTTTGTCGGGGCCAGCGAACAGGCTGACGGGTCACAGACGGGAGAAACGTCTGCCGGGGGCGACACCGAAGCGGTCGAAGCGACGACGGACAACGAGTCGGTACAGCGGCCAGAGAGGGGTAGCGAGCCTGCAGTCGCGACCGCCCGGTGGGAGCCCAGCGGGAAGGCGTGTAAACAGTGTGGCAAGACCGTCTCGCGGCTGTGGAACGAGCACGGTGAATTCGTCTGTCGGTTGTGCAGAGAGTGGTAAAGACAGTCGAGGCGGGTGTCGGACAGTGGGATGCGTGTCGGAGACACAACAGCAAGCTTAGTATTCTGTGGATAATAATACGATCCAGAATAGAATCGAGCCGCGACCGATTCAGAGACCCCGCCGATCTGACCCCATCGCCGACTGGGTAGGAAGCTATCGACTGGTGTCGCGATTGCAACCCCTCCCGGGAGAGACCCGGGGAGCACTGACACAGACCAAGCATATGACCAACACCGATACAGACAGACAAGACCCCGACCCGAAGGGGCACGACCACGCCGAGCGGGCTGGAGACGACGAGTTACCGAACGCAGAGGACATCAGTGCCACCGTCAGGGGGATTGTCGAGAACGTAGAGCGTGTAATTCTCGGCCACCGTGAGGAGATCGAGCATATCCTGACCGCGTTGCTCGGCCGGGGTCACGTCCTGCTGGAGGACGTTCCCGGCGTCGGCAAGACGATGCTCGCACGCGCAGTCGCCCAGTCGTTTGCCGGCGAGTTCACAAGGGTGCAGTTTACACCGGATCTGCTTCCCTCGGACGTAACCGGCGTCAGCGTGTACAACGAACGAACAGAATCATTCGAGTTCCGGGCCGGGCCGGTCTTTGGGAACGTCGTCCTCGGCGACGAGATCAATCGCGCGCCACCCAAGACGCAGAGTGCGCTGTTAGAGGCAATGGAAGAGACACAGGTCACCGTCGACGGTGAAACCCGGGCCCTCCCGGATCCGTTTACCGTGATTGCAACTCAAAATACCGTGGAGGGCGACCGGGCCTACGATCTCCCGCTCGCCGAGGTCGACCGGTTCATGAAGAAACTCGAACTGGGCTATCCGACGCCGGAAGACGAGGTGGAACTGCTGGATCGGGTGGTCGGGGATCACCCCATCGAGGAACTGAGGCCCGTGGCGACACTCGAGGAGTTACGGGACGCCCGCAGGGTCGCCGCAAACGTAAACGCCGCCTCACCCATCCGGGAGTACGCGACACGACTGGCAACCTACACGCGGGAACACGCCCAGATCGGTGTCAGCCCGCGTGGTTCGATCTCGCTTTTGCGGGCCGCACAGGCCCGGGCAGTCCTCGACGGTCGAAACTACGTCATTCCGGAGGACATCCAGTACGAGGCGCCGACGGTGCTGGGACATCGCATCCGAACGGGCAGTGGCGACGGTGGTGCGCTCGTCAGTGACGCACTTGCGACAGTTGCAATCGAATGAGACTCACACACCGGGGCAAGGCGGTGGCTCTGTTCGTCGGGCTGGCAGTTGTACTCGGGTGGCAGTTTGGCTCCCGCGCGCTCAACGCCGTGGCTGCGCCACTCGCCGTGGCGCTTCTCGCCGGGACCGCACAACTCTATCGCGCCTCGCCACCGGAGATCGAATCGTTCGATCCGGAGCCGGGCGTTCCGGGCCAGACGACGAAACTCTCGCTCGCTCTCCACGGCGACGGCATCGCGACCATCGTACTCCCGGAGACCGAGGGGATCACCGGCGGGAGGATCGACGCGACCGTGCGGCTCCCGTACACGCTCGAACGGACCGTCGAACGACACCGGCGGGGCGTCTACGACCTCGGTCCGGACACGATCAGACAGCAGGGTCCACTCGGGCTGATCGCTCGAGAGGTCGACATCGACGCAGACCTGACACTTGTGGTTTACCCGCGCACGTACCAACTCCCGCGGGAGAGTGCACTGGTCAGACGACTTGCGGACGACGACACCGCCGAGCGTCAGGAGTTCGATCGTCTGCGCGAATACGTCCGGGGGGATCCGCTCCGCAACATCCACTGGAAATCGAGCGCAAAAGGCAAGGAGTTCATGATCATGGAGTTTGCGTCGTCGGGAGAGACCGAGACCGTCACAATCGCTGGATCGGCGGCATCTGATTGTGCCGACGAGATGGCTGCAGCCGCCGCCACCACGGCCGAAATCGCTCTCGAGGCTGGGCTGACAGTCGAACTGGTCGTTCCCGACGGGAGTGTCGGTGCGGGCCACGGGAAACAACACCGGCAGGAGCTCCTGTCGACGCTTGCCCGAACCGGAAGCGGGGCGGTTCCCGACAAGGTCGTAGCCGACGCGGACGTGGTCATCCGATCGGACGACGATGGGACCGAGATCCGGATCGACGATGACGTATTGACCCTCGAACAGCTCCGCGGATCAGCGACCGCCCTCGAAGCAGTCGAGGTGGCCCCATGAGCGTCGGGACCGACGGTGTGGGCCTGTGGGCGGTCCGCGACCGGGTTGCTCGGCTGTTGCCACGGGTGATAGCGCTTGTTGGAGCCGGCCTGTTACTCGCATCCTTCCTGACCGTGCTGCAATACATTTCCGACGTGACCGGGCAAACCACCCGGTTTCACCTGATCGTCGCTCTCGCACTGGTTGGTGCGACACTGCTGGCACGAACCGTTCGGGTGGGGATCGCGGTTGCCGTCTCGGTGGCCATATTCGTCGTCGGGTTGGCGTGGTACGTGGTTGCACTCCCACACAACCCGCCACTGGCCGGGATACTCGACAGCAATGTCAAGTTGCTCACGGGCCAGTCGATACTCCGGATCAGAGACGCAGGGGTGTGGGCGCTTGTGGTCACGCCGACCCCGGTGTTCGTGACGTGGTATCTCGCTTTGCGACGCTGGTACAGCACGGGAGCGCTGGTCGGGGGTGTAACGCTCGGATATTTCGTCCTTACCGGCGATGCGGGGACGACAACCACACTGCTGGGCGTGGTCGGTGCGGTGACACTCGTCGGTTTCGGTGATCTCGACCGTCGGGACGTGTCGGCAGATGTCGCAGGCAGCGTAGCGGTGGTGCTTGCAGTGATGGTGCTCGCGCCGCTTGTGATCACAGTCGTTCCCGGTGGCGCCGGAAGCCCAACGGGATTGTTTGGCGACGAGACGGTGACGATGGAAGGCAACGTCGTCGAAGCCGGGAACGAACTCGACATCGTCGGGGGGATACAGCTCACGCCAGATGTCCGGTTCACCGTCGAGAGCGAGGAGCCAAGCTACTGGCGAACCGGGTCCTACGACCGCTACACCGGTGACGGGTGGGTGCGGTCCGGGGAGACAGCATCCTACGACGATGTTTCGTTACGGGGTCCGCGCGGGGATGCGACGACGCTGAGACAGCGGGTGACAACCGAAACGCCGACACAGGCGTTGCCGGCTGCCTGGCGGCCGACCGGTGTGACAGACATCGAGACCGACAAGATCGGGGTGACAGCCGCCGGTGGTCTGCAGTACGACGGCACGATAGCGGTCGGCGAGACCTACGAGGTGGTCAGTCAGGTTCCGGAGGCAAACGCCGCGGAACTCGCCGAGAGGGGGACCAACTATCCGGACGAGATCGAGAAACGTTATACGCAGTTGCCCGACAGCACCCCAGGTCGGGTGGCCGAGCGGACCGACCGCATCACACAGAACGCCCAGAACCCGCTCGACAGGGCTGTCCTGATTGAGCAGTGGCTGGAGACCAACCGCGACTACTCGCTGGACATCGACCGACCCGGGGGCGACATCGCTGACTCCTTTCTGTTCGAGATGGAGGAGGGATACTGTACCTACTACGCCACAACGATGGTGACGATGTTGCGCACGCAGGATATCCCGGCACGGTTGGTGGTCGGATACACCCCTGGCGAACAGGTCGACGAAGACGAGTGGGTCGCCCGGGGGCTAAACTCGCACGTCTGGGTCGAAGTGTACTTCCCCAGGACCGGTTGGGTGCAGTTTGACCCGACACCGGTCGACCCCAGAGAGGAAGCCGAACAGGACCGCGTGGAATCCGCACGCGAGAGCGGTGATCCGACCGTCGATACGGAGGAAACCCGGCCCGAAGGACAACAGACTGAGGAAACCGACGACCAGCAAAACCGGGACGAATCGACCGAAAACGGAACCGACGACCAACAATCCGGACTATCCGAAACCCTGGGAGGGATTGAGAGTCCATCCGTCCCGGACGAAGCTTTGAGCGCACAGGATGGAGCGAACGACTCCAGCACCGAGCAAGCGTTCGCAGACGAGACCTGCCCGGTTCCGTCCTGTCCGGAAGTTCTCGAAGAGGACAACGCCACCGGGCAAACTGACGGAAACGGGTCTGGCGGCAGCGGAGTGAGCGGAGGTGGCGGTGGCCTTGGACTCCCGGATCACCCGCCCGGTGACGAACTGGCGCTGGGGACGATTGCCGTCGTCGGCGTGCTTGCCGGGCTAGAGCGGAGTAGCCGCGTTCAGCGGTTGTGGCGGCAATTGGTGCTTCGGGTCCGGCGCCGAAGCGACCCCGAAACCGATATCGAGCGCGCTCACGAGCGCCTCGTCCTGGCACTGGAGTCGCGTCACCGTCCCCGAAAGAGCGGGGAAACGATGCGTGCATATCTCGATGCAATCGATGCGGGACCGCGTGCCCGTCGGGTGGCACGGCTGCGCGAGCAGGCACGATACAACGAGTCAATCTCCCGAGAGCAGGCAGACGAGGCGCTTGAACTGGTCGATAGTCTCGACGCTTCCGAGACAGTATCCGACGCAGACACCTGAGACGTGGCGCCACGGGACTATATCTCCAGGTCCCGACAGTGTTTAATAGGTTGGTTTCGTACGGCAAAAACGTAATGTCGGAAGTCTGCTCGACGTGCGGGCTGCCCGAGGAGCTTTGCGTCTGTGAAGACGTAGCTAAAGACTCCCAGGAAATAACTGTCCGCATCGACGAGCGCCGCTACGGAAAAGAGGTAACGATCATCGAGGGGTTTGATCCGCGCGACGTCGATATGGACAGCCTGTCGTCGGACCTGAAATCGAAGTTTGCCTGCGGGGGAACCGTCGACGAGGGACAGATCGAACTCCAAGGCAACCACACCGGCCGCGTCGAAGACTTCCTTCGGGAGAAGGGGTTCAACGTCGCCTGATACTCACTGGTCACTGTTTTGCGGGCCTTCCATGTGTGTAGCCGTCGCCCTGGCGGATTCGCACGGGCGTGGCCACAGGTCCCGGTGATCTGTCGTTTCTGGGATGGCGGGTGCGGGCCCGTTAGAAGAACTTGAAGAGATCGTCGCGGTTGGCCTCGTGGAGGTGGTGTCGGACAGCGTCGTTCAGCGGTTGGATGGTACCACGCTTCGCGCTGATCGGTGCGATCCGTTCCTGCCACTGTTGCCACGGTGGAAGGAGGCCAAACCGGTCGCAGATCGCATCGAGGCGGTCATCACGCTCCGGTACTTTGTCCATCTTGTTGACAGCGATGACCGGTTCGATATCGACGTCACGCAGGAAGTGGTACATCTCGACGGCGTGGGGAACGGAGTCGGGTCCGGAGTGGCGGTCGATGATGTCGACCGCAGCCTTGCCGTCGAGTACGAGTACCCCCACGAGGATGTCGGTACTGTGACCCTCGACGTACCGGATAATATCGGTTTTGATCTCCTCCTGGGCGTCTTCTGGGAGGCCTTTCATGAACCCGAAGCCGGGCAGGTCAGTAAGAAGGAAGTCCTCGGCAACCCAGTCGTAGTTGTTCGGCTGGCGCGTGACGCCAGGGCGCTGGCCGGTGTCGAAATCATGCCCCGTAATCTCGCGCATGAGCGTCGATTTGCCCACGTTCGACCGCCCGGCGAGAATGACTTCCGCGCCCCGCTCGGGCCGCGTCTCGAACATACAAACCGTTTCCCGGCGACAGCGATAAGCCTGTCCTCTTCCTGTCGGGAGTCCAGCCGCTACCCGTCGGACTCTACCCGGGCGCCGGGGGCATTCGTCTTGACGCTCCGGAGTCCCTGTTTTGCCTTCTGTTTCGAGGAATACCCCTGCCCGCCATCGGCGATGATGCTGCCGTTGTCGTGGACGAGCCGCCAGCGCCACTGATCCTGATTGTCGGAGAACAGTTCGACGGTCGCATCGCTTGCCTCCTCGATGACTGACTCTTCGTCTCTGGACGTGTCGACGACCGGCGCGTCCGCGACGTTTTGTTTGACACTCTCAAGTCCCTGGGTCACCTTCTGTTTCGAAGCGTACCCTTGCCCGCCATCGGCGATGATGTTGCCGTTGTCGTGGACGAGCCGCCAGCGCCACTGCTTTGCGCTGTCCTCGTAGACCTCGAACCGCGCCTTGCTGGCCTCCGCGTCGGTGTCGATGTCCGCCGTGTCACCCTCCCACGCCATCTCGAACTCGAGGCTGAGTTCGTCGCCTTCCTGCTCGAGTTCGACCTCGAACTCGGACTCGGCGGCTGGCTGGACAGTGAGTGTCTGCTCCTCGTCGACCGGGACCGGGTCGCCACGACGGAGGCGTCGTGCAATGCGTCTAAAAAAAGACGCAACACCGCTGTGGCTGCGCGTGGTCGTCGATTCGTGGACTGTCTCCTCTTTGCTTTCGTCTGACATGCATGCTATCTATTTGGCGACAGATCATATAACTGTATTCCCAGGTGTCGTGATAGTTCGCCTGTGACCCCCAGCCTATATGACCTCGCGTGGCGAGAGCGAAGCTGTGTGACTCGTCCAGATCACGATCCCAGCCGGGAAACGGGAGCACGTCACACCGGATTTCCTCTCGCTCATCATCGCCGTCGGGGCGGGAATCGCGGGCATCGTCAGCCTGATGACGGGCGTCTCCGCGGCCATCGTGGGCGTCATGATCGCAGTCGCTCTCATCCCACCGGCAGCGACTGTTGAGATCGGGCTCGCGTGGGGCCAGCCGTTCGTCAGCGTCGGATCCGCCGTACTGTTGCTGGTGAACGTCCTCTCGGCGTTTCTCGGCGGCGTCACATACGAGTCCTACCAGCGGGCGTTCCTCCCGGGGAGTCAGTGACAGGGCTGGCAGGGGCCATTGGCCAACGTGTCGCCGCGTCGACCGGCCGCGACGTCGATATCGATATCCGGTACGTCGGGACCGAACATCATCACTCTCCAAGCGGGAGTTCGGGTTCGTAATCGACTGCCTCGATTGCAGCGTCGAGCACCTGCTGGACGTTCTCGTGCTCGGTGACACTCATCAGATGATCGGGATCAGACCCGTCGGCGGTAGCCACGACATCCTCGAGTCGGTCTAGTTTGTTGTAGACGGTCAGAACGGGGACGTCGAAGCGGCCCACGATGTCGTCCCGGAGCGCGAGTTGGGTGTCGAGTGGATAGCCACACTCCCCGGTCGGATCGACGACAACTAAAACGGCGTCACCGGCGTGGGTGAGCGCACTCACGGCCTGGGCTTCCACGGCGTTTCGATCCGCCGGGGGGCGGTCGAGCAAACCCGGCGTATCGATCAGCTGATACCGGATGTGGTTCCGTTCGAGGTGGCCAACGTGGATCTGTGTGGTCGTAAACGGGTAGGATGCCTCCTCGTTGCTGGCGCGTGTGAGCCGGTTTACGAATGAGGATTTGCCGACGTTCGGGTAGCCCGCGACGACGATGGTCGGTTCGTCGGGGCGGATATCGGGAAGATCACGTAGCTGCTCGCGGGCGTCCATCACGGCCTCAAGATCCTCGTCAATCTCCTCGACGATGTCAGCCAGCCGCGCAAAAGCCTGCTTTCGCAGTTTGCGGGCTGCATCCGCGTCGCCGTTGTACAGTCGTCGCTCGTACTCCTGTCGGATGTCGGTGGCTTTCGTGCCTGCCCACCCGATCTCGTTGAGGTGTTTGCGAAGCTGATCCACGCCCGCGATGGCCGCGGCCAGTTCCACGTAGAACGGATCCAGCGTGTCGAAATCGGGCCATCCGGTCACGACGTTTTCGAGGTTGTCCGAGATGACGTTTGCTGCCGTCTGAAGCATCGACTGCTGGGCCTCGATCCCCGATTTGGCACGCCCGGCACGTGCCGCCCGGGAGAAGGCCGTGTCGACAAGCTCGTCGCTGAGGGGGGTGTTTGGCAGCGTCTCGAACGGGTGACTCATTGATCGTCGTAGACGACCTGCGGGTAAAAGGCCGTTCGTTCGGGCTCGGAACCGCCGGGACAGCGACTGTTTATCGCCGTGTTGCAAGCTCCGCGCGCAGATCCTCGAGGGTGATCTCTTTCATCGCGAGCAGGACAAGCAGGTGATAGACGACGTCGGCAGCCTCGTGTGTGAGTTCCGCCTGGTCGTCGTCCTTGGCTGCCAACACGAGTTCGGTCGTCTCCTCCCCGATCTTCTCGAGGACAGCGTTTTCGCCTTTCTCGTGGGTAAGAAGTGACACAGTGTAGGAGTCCGCAGGCATCCTTTCTTTCCGATCTTCGATCACAGCGAACAGATCGCTGAGAATCTGCTCGTCGGTTCTCCCGTCCGAGGTGTCCTCCGACATGTGTGGTGGGTTGCGGGCGCGGGTCTTTAGACCGTCGAACCGGCAGGCGGCCAGACGGACTGATCGTGATTGTTACGGTACTTTTCAGGCCGGCTATCTCGAATTGGCTGTTTCACGGGCCGATACACGAAACAAGTGACACCGCAGCGGTACAGACTCGCAATAATCACTATGAGTGGCGTGTGCATGTCTCGCTCACCGCCTGCTATCGCGACCATTCAGGGATACCAAGACGGTGGCCCAGCAGGCAGTGTGTGCACACACCACGGGTTCGGAAATCACCTTGCAGTGGGTCTGTACCGCTGTGGCAACGTCGCACGTGCGTCGGGTCAGTAGGCAGCGATAATCTGTGACCTGGTCAGCAGACTGAGATTCTCTCAGGACTAACCTTGTGGGCTTTCGCCTCGAAACTCTGTAACTCGCGGATATCGCTAACCGCCTTGCAGAGACACACAGACGAGAAACGGCGTTCGGGACCGGCTATTCCTCGTCCGGTGACCCGACGACGGCGGAGACGAGTCTGCTCGCGGCCAGCATTGGTAGATCACCGAGTGTCGTAACGTACTGTTCAGCGATAATCATCACGAGTGCCACGCCAAGAAGACCGGTTCCGAGGGGTACATCACCACGCAACAGCAGTTCCCCACCGGCGTACGCCAGCGGAGCTGCAAGGATAAGAGTCGTCACCGACCCGAGCATCTCCAGGATCCCCCACGACATTGAGTCCGTCTACCGGCGGGACGAACAAAAACCAGGCGGTCGGTTACTACGAGTCCGGTCCCGCTCGTCGTTCGAGAAACGGGAGTGCAACCGTGGACAGGACTTTCTCGTCGTTCTGATTTAGCCCGGTATACTGGACCCGAACCAGTCCGCGGTCGGGATAGCTCTCCAGTCTCCGTTTCCCGAGGATCTCCATCCGGACCGAGAGCGTATCGCCCGGACAGACTGGTGTGGTACACTGAACGGACTCAAATCCTGCACCAGTTTTTGTCACTGCCTCCTGAAAGAGATTATCGGTCACTATCCGCTGGCAGATCGAGAGAGTGTGGAGCGCGCTGGCAATGAGGCCGTCGAAGGTCTCCTCGGCGATATCCTCGTCGACGTGATACGGTTGCGGGTCGAATCGCTCCCCGAACTCGATAATTTCGGCCTTCGTTACCTCGTATGCGCCGGCCGTTCTCGTCAAACCCTCGTCGAAGTCCTCGAAATACTTGCGTGTCACAGGTACCGGTTCATTGCACTCGATGGTAATGAACACCGCGGCTGTGACGCGAGATCAGAGTGGGTCGTCGCCGGAAATAATCCGGAGACCGCGGGCCGCCATGGCAGGAACGCGGTCTTCCATGCGCGGATAGAGGGGATCGTCTGTCTCGCCGTCGAGATACCGTGCATAAAACATCTCACCGGCAACGGCCTCCTTGAAGACAGCGAGTGCTCGGTAAAAGCGCCCGTTGCGGAACGTGATGCCGGTCTCGTCTTCATACCGCTCGACCAACTGTTGACGGGTCAAGTAGTCCGGATGTCCTGTATGTGGTGATGTCCACTCCGGGATTGCAGGTTCGACATCGTCTTTCGGGTCGCGCCAGTGAGCAAGTAGGAATCCGAGGTCAGATAGCGGATCGCCAAGCGTACTCAGTTCCCAGTCCAGTACAGCGGTGAGTTCGGGCGGCGTGTCGGTGCTAAACAGCATGTTGTCGAGGCGGAAATCACCGTGGACGAGTGTGTGAGGATGTGACTCCGGGACGTTGTTTCCGAGCCATTCCCGGAGTTTGTCGAGATCAGACACGCGACGGTCGTGGTGTTTCTCCTCGTAGAGCCACCCCATCTGTTTCGACCAGCGGTCGACCTGACGCTGTGTGTAGCCTTCAGGGTGTCCAAAATCACAGAGCCCGACGCCCTCGTAGTCGACTGTGTGGATATATGAGAGTGTCTCTATGAGCGCGGCTCCGATCTGTCTGCGATACTCCGGCGTCGCAAAGCGGTCCGGCTCTTCGTCGCCGATCACCTCGCCGTCAACACGTTCCATCAGATAAAACTCCGCACCGAGCACGGAGGTGTCGGTGCATTCGAGGATCGTCTCCGGGACAGGCACCGGTGTCCCCTGAAGAGCCGAAAGAACCTGGTATTCCCGCAGGATTTCGTGGGCGGTGTCCGCCGTTTCGCCGGGTGGGGGACGCCGGAGGACGAGATCGAGGTCGTCCCAGGTAACGAAGATGATTTCGTTCGAGTTCCCGCCGGTGTGATAGGAGACGTCGAACTCCTCAGCTGGCTCAAGTTCGGTCGAGAGATATCTCTCAAGCGCTGTCCTATCAACCAACCGATCGATGTAATTGGAACTGTCCGACATTGTCCGGAGGAAGATGTCTCAGTGATAAATATCTAGGGGAAAGGCGGTGAGCAACTGGGAAACTGGCCGGGGGCCAGGCTACGCGCCCAGGAAGTCGAGATTGAT
>JAQCMX010000227.1 GCA_028274885.1 Haloarculaceae archaeon | reverse complement strand
CCCGGTTCCGGGCTCGATCTCCTCGCCGGTGTAATCACAGGTGCGTTTCTGGACCATCATTGCCCCCCGATGGTGTCGGCTTCGCGGGCGGTCTCCCGGAGTTGGAGGACGTCCCCCTCGCGGACCGGGCCAAGCACGTTTCGCGTGATTATACGGCCCTTGTTCGAACCCTCGCGGATGCGGCACTTGACCTGCATGGCCTCGCCGTGCATCCCTGTCCGGCCGACGAGTTCGATGACCTCCGCCGGCGTCGAACCGCCGGAGTCGGATTCCTCTGCGCTCATATGAGCCACCGCCCGTGGTAAACCTGAGCCGATGAGTCACGGCCCACACAGCGTCGGTCGCGCGAGCCGGACCCTCGTAGCGTGCTCATTCAGACCACCTCACCGCAGTTCCTCGATCTTCCCGGCGACATCCTCGATGTCATCGGTTGCATCGCCGGCATCGATGACGGCCGCGGCCGCACTTCCGACCTCGAGCCCGGCGGCGCGGCCGAGATCGTCCTGTGCGCTGACAAATATAAACGGGACCGACTTCTCGTCTGCGAGTTCCGGGAGATGCATCACGACCTCTTCGGGTTGGACGTCCTCTGCGATATAGACGAGGTCGGCGTTCCCGCGTTCGACGGCCTTTGTCGTCTCGTTTGTTCCTTTCTTTACTGTTCCTGTGTCCCGGGCGACCTCGAGTGCGTCGAGTGCGTCGTTCTCGAGATCTGCCGGCACGTCGAAGTCTACGTACACTGGCATATGTTGTATCACCTCTCCTGTCCGTGGGCTCGCACTCCCCCGCCCTCGCGGTTGTGCCGCGCCCGCAGTCCGCGGGAGAATCCTGGGTGGGCTGGGAGCGTCATCAACCCCGAACAGGACGTACATCTAACTGGCTCACCGGAGCCTAAAGGGGTTTCGAACCCGAGTTCGACTGTCACGGACACCCAGGGCCATCCGTGTGGCCACAACCGGGAACGGTGACGGTAACCGGCTGATACTGTTGGCTGTACGTCTTTCGGGAATTTCGCCACCACGTGGCGAATATCGTAGATCAGTTACAGCCAACAGTATGAGCGACCACAGTCCTCATACCGATCGCCCTCCGAGATGACGTATGGAACTGGCTGCCCGACTGCAGCGGGAAGCCAGCGCGGCCGACGAGCGCCGGATGCTCGTACTGGCTGGCGAGCCTGCCCGCACCCGCGATCGGGCCGTCGATGCGATCACAGGCGCCGGTATCGAGCCTCCGGGTGTCAGATACGTCGGGCCGGCGTCACTGCCCTACCGGACGATCTCACAGGCCAGTACTGACTCGTTGCTCGGAACGACCCACGATGCGGTGATTCTGGACTGTCATCGTGCCTGTCGACCCAACGCGCTCGGCCGTGTGGTCGGAACCGTCGACGGTGGCGGTCTCCTCATCCTTCTCACACCGCCGTTTGAGGCGTGGCCCCACCGCCGCGGCGGGTTCGACGACACGCTCGCACCCCCACCTTTCGAGCCAGGCGACGTGGCCGGTCATTTCCGGCAACGGCTCGTCAGACTGCTCCGTGCCCACAGGGGGATCGCCATCGTAGACGTGGATACCGGGAAGGTTCGGAGCGACGGACTCACAGATCCGGCCCCCCGTCGTCCCAGATCCGCCCCCGCGGTCCCCGACGAGTCCGCCTTCCCGGAGGCGGCATACCGCCACTGTCTCACCCGGGATCAGGTCGAGGCGCTCGCGGCCCTCGAGACGCTCCGTGAGCCCGACAACGCAGTCGTCCTCGAGGCCGACCGCGGTCGCGGCAAGTCCAGTGTCGTCGGTCTCGCGGCAGCCTCGCTCGCGCGTGCGGGCCAGGACGTTCTCGTCACCGCCCCGGACTACCGGAATGCGAGGGAACTGTTCGCCCGCGCCGAGGCGTTGCTCTCCGGTCAGGGGGCAGTCACAGGAAAAACACCGGCCCAGCGGCCCAGACAGCTGACAACCGAACAGGGACGGATCCAGTTCGTCTGTCCCACCGAGGCGGCCGGGTTGCCTGGAGACCCTGACCGGGTGCTCGTCGACGAGGCGGCCACACTGCCTGTCGGGCTACTCGAGGATCTGCTCGCCGCGGAGGGACTCGTCTTTGCGACCACGACCCACGGGTACGAGGGGACCGGGCGTGGATTCTCGGTCCGGTTTCGCGACCGGCTTGCCAAAGGCGAACTCGCGGTGACCGACGTGTCACTCACCGAACCGATCCGGTACGCGGCCGGTGATCCGGTGGAGGTCTGGTCGTTCCGGGCGCTCGCTCTCGACGCACGCCCCCCCGTCGATCCCCTCGTCTCCGCGGTGGCCCCGGAGCGTGTGTCCTACCGGAAACTGCCACCGTCGGAGCTGCTGGCCGACGAACACCTGCTCCGTGAGGCGTTTGGCCTGCTCGTGACGGCTCACTACCGGACCGAACCCGACGACCTCGCTCGCCTGCTCGACGCCCCGAACGTCACAACACACGCGCTCACCGTCGACGGACACGTCGTCTCCGTCGCACTGGTCGCACAGGAGGGGGGGCTGTCGGCCCGAGACCGGGCACGCACGTACGAGGGGGGTCGGATACAGGGCAACATGCTGCCGGACGTACTGACGAGCCAGCTCCGGGACGAGGCGGCAGGCGCACCCGTCGGCGCGCGGGTGTTACGGATCGCCACACACAGCGCTGCCCGCTCCCGGGGACTCGGATCGCGGCTTCTCTCGGAACTCAAAACGCGCTGTGAAACCGATTGGCTGGGTGTCGCGTTCGGTGCAACCCCGGAACTGGTCTCCTTCTGGCGGCAGAACGGTTTCACTGCGG
>JAQCMX010000226.1 GCA_028274885.1 Haloarculaceae archaeon | reverse complement strand
CGGCGACGGGACGGCGACGGGACGTCTGCTCGGGGCTCGGACTCACCGGACCGTCAAAGTAAAGCACGCAGGGGCGGTGAGCACAGGCATGGAGTTTCACGAGGCGGCCAATTACATCTTCGATCTCCGACGGTATCCTCCCCGCCCGGGGACGGACGCGACAGCCGCTTTACTCGATCACGTGGGCGATCCCCACGAGGAGTTTGCAGCCGTCCAGATTGCCGGGACCAACGGGAAGGGTTCGACGGCGCGGATGGTCGAGGCGGCTCTCCGAGAGGCGGGTCTCGACGTTGGCCTTTACACATCCCCCCACCTGGATGACGTGCGCGACCGTGTCCGCGTCAACGGCCGCAAACTCTCCAAGGCGGGGCTCGTCGAGTTTGTAGAGTCGATCGAAACGTACGTCACTGATCGAGCGAGCGAAGGTCTGGCACCCACATTCTTCGAGGCCCTGACGGCACTCGCCCTGTGGAACTTCGGGCGACTCGATGTCGACGTTGCGGTACTCGAAGTCGGTATCGGCGGCAAACACGATGCCACGAGCGTCGTCGATCCGATCGCCAGTGCGGTCACGACTGTCGCACTCGAACACACGGAGATCCTTGGCGACAGTGTTGATACGATCGCACGCGACAAAGCGGCGGTCACACCGGGGGATAGACCGCTCGTCACGGGCGCACGGGACGAGGCGCTGTCGGCGATCGAAGAGGTGGTGCAACAGAAAAACCGGGTCGCGGTACGAGACGAAGAGAGTGCCCCGGCCCAGGCACCCACCAGCGAACAGACAGCGCCCGAGTCGGCAGACACCGTCGTCACGTATCACGGTCGGGACGGGTTAGAAAGTGCGGTGACGATTACAGATTCCGAAACGTCAGTGCGGACTCGTCTGCCACTTCTCGGTGTCCACCAGGCCCGGAACGCGGGGATCAGTGCGACGGTCGTGAGACAGGTCCTGCAGACCCTCGATCTGGGGGACGAGTCGGTCGAATCGACGTACGAACGGGCGATCACCCGCGGTTTTAGAAATGCACATTTCCCTGGTCGGTTCGAGATCATGAACCAAACGCCGCTGGTCGTGCTCGATGGCGCACACAACCCCCGTGGCTGTGAGGCGGTCGCCGAAACGCTTGATCGGTTCGAGTTCGACGACTTACATCTCGTCGTTGGCGCGATGGCCGACAAGGACCACCGCGGGATCGCGAGCGCCTTCGAGGAGGCCGATCGAGTGGTCGCCTGCCATCCGGATCGCGACAGGGCCGAGGATCAACAGGTGCTCGCGCGGGCTTTCGAAGCCGAAATCGATGCCGCGGTGGAGACACGTTCTGACGTGGCCGGGGCTGTAAACGACGTACTGGAGACGGCCAGTGAGGGGGACTGCGTGCTCGTCACGGGATCGCTCTATACGGTTGCGGAGGCGCGAAACCGCTGGACACGGACGAAAATCCCAAAACGGGTCGACTCGATCGAGAGAGCCACAGCGGTCGTCGACAACGCTCACGTCACCGACCCAGGGATCTGGCGGATGCGTGGCAAGGGCGTACACCGGGTCGTCAAGACCCGGGTCCGGCCACGACAGGCACAGTATCTCAAAGAGGAGTTGCTCTCGCTGGGCGGGGACTGTGCCGTTTCGGGGCTGGAAAACCGGAACGAGGAACCGCTCGCGGTGGTTATGATGGCGACATTAGCCCAGTTCAGACAGCTCGTCGAGAGACTCCCCGGCCAGCCGTACGGGCTGGCCCCGTTTGCCGAGGAGTTACGACAGACACTCGACGGTGGGACCGAACACGACCGACACGGCTACCCCTGGGAAGACGGAACCGCGGTAATGGGGATACTGAACGTCACACCCGACAGCTTCCACGACGGCGGTGAGTTCGAAGACAGCGGGGACGCAATCGCCAGGGCACGTGCGATGGTCGAGGCCGGGGCTGACATCGTGGACGTGGGTGGGGAATCGACCCGTCCAGGGGCCACACCAGTTCCGGTTCAGGACGAAAAGGAGCGTGTGCTCCCGGTGGTCGAAGCGCTGGCAGACCTGGACGTTGCCCTCTCGATCGACACGCGCAAGGCCGCGGTTGCCAGATCTGCGATCGAGGCTGGTGCCGATATTCTCAACGACGTCTCGGGGCTTGCGGACCCGGAGATGCGTCTGGTGGCTGCGGAGTACGATCTTCCAGTAGTGGTGATGCATTCGATCAAAACCCCGGTCGATCCCGAAACCGAGGTTCACTACGACGATGTCGTCGAGGATGTGATCGACAGACTCGAGGAACGTGTGGCGTTGGCGGAGAAAGCCGGGCTGGACCGATCCCAGATTATCGTCGATCCCGGACTCGGCTTTGGCAAGACCTCGACGGAGAGTTTCGAGTTACTCGACCGTCTCGGTGAACTGCAGGGGCTTGGCTGTCCGGTGCTGGTCGGTCACTCACACAAATCGATGTTCGATCACGTCGGCCGGGATTCGGACGACAGCTACGAGTCCACTGTCGCGGCAACAGCACTGGCCACAGAGCGTGGCGCGGACATCGTCCGGGTCCACGACGTCGCCGCGAACGCTGCTGCTGTTGACGTCGTCGAGACTGCACGTAGTTCCGGATCACAGGTCGGGAACACAGATCCGGAGCCCACGTGGCGTGAGTGACGAACGATCGTTCACCGTATCCCGAACTCCTCCCTGCAATCGCGGTACACCGCCGGATACTGTTCGATGATACGCTCGTGGTCGAATCGGGACCACTCCTGATCCCCTGTCTGATGGGCGAACCCGCCGGCATCGACAATCGCGTCCGCGAGTTGCTGTGGATTTGTCACCTGGTAGCTGCGTTGGTAGTTCTCGATCAGTTCGTGGGCGCTCGATTCGGCTTGGTACTGGATAACGCCGACACAACCACAGGCGAGTGCCCAGAGCAGCTCCGTCGCAAAACACTCCCTGTATGCGGTCTGGACGAACGCGTGGGCCCCACGATAGATGCGCAGACGCCGTTTGCGGTCGCAGGCTCCGACGAAGCTGACACGGTCGTCGATGCGCAGATCCGCCGTCTCCTGCTCGTAGGCCTCCCGTTTGGGACCGTCGCCGATGATCGTTGCTGACCAGTCCCGATCACGCAGCTCCGCCAACCCGAGGAGAAGGTCTTCGATGTTTGCGGTCTCGTCAAGTGGGTGTGCGTAGGCCACGTCAACCCCTTGGGCGGGCTCGACTGTCTGGATCCGGTCGTAGTCGATACTCTCCGGGATGACCGTTACAGTGTCGTCGTCGGCACCGAGTTCGCGAACCCGTGTCCGAACTAGTTCGGAGGGTGTGATTAGCTGGTCGGGTTTGGTCACGATGGCACGCTTCGAACGGCTGCGATCCGGGAGGTCTTCGTTCCCATACCATTCGACAACAAGCGGCGCGCGGGCCAGGGTGCTCCCGATGCTCGCCGCACGGACCTGTCTGGGTGGGACAGGGCGGGTATGCACCACGTCGGGACGATGACGGGCCAACAAAACAGGAAGACGGACAGCAAAGGAAGTGCTGGCTGATCCGACCGTCACGCCACGGTACGTGACACCGTCGACGAGGCGCTTGTCGGTATAATCGTTCCACCACTGTGGACAAAAGAGGGTGACATCGTGAGATTGGCCGGCGAGCTGGTGTGCGACCCGTTCAATCCGACGGTTCTCAGGCGTATCGTGACGCACCGTCGTTTCCATCGCAACCAGCGCGACGCGCATACCGTGGGTCTTGGTCCGTAGTGCAAAAAGCCCCGGTTTTGGATCACCGTCTCCGGTCCCCAATCGGGTCCGGTCGGGCACAGGCTACGGTGCGGTGGTCGGTTTCTGCTCCGATTCGGGTCAACTTATTTGATCCCGGAGGACTGTCTTTCGAGTGATGCTCAGACGACTCCTCCATGGGTTCGGATACGTCTTCGCACACGTCCTCTTTGTGGGTGCAAACACGCCGGAATCGGTTGTCCGACGGCTTCGGGCTGCCTACCGACTCGTCGGTGTGCGGATCGTCGAGACGCCCCGCGTCGACGGTACCGAGCGGACGATCTTCCTGTGTCCGTACCGGAATCTGGCAACCACGTGGTTCGACCGAAAGTGGGTCTGTCACGATATTCTCGACCGGGTCGACGACGGCTACGTTACGTACCTCCGAAAACACAAAGACATCGAATATCTCCGGCCCCGTGGCTGTGGTGATCTGGAGTACTGTGTGGAGTCCGAGTACTGTTACTCGGAGGTCTCGGACCCGGAGCGGTGACCGATGACCACCTCTGGCCTTCGGGAGCGGATCACAGAACAGTTCTCCAACCGGACGGGCAGAACCGACATCTGGCACGGATTGGATCTCGTCGTCGAGACCGACTCCTTTCTCAATCTGGGGTATTCGCGCTGGTACCAGCCACACTTTCTCGGTTCGAGCCAGCGCCGACTTGCCGCGAAGGTCGGAGGCATCCTCGAGTCACAGCTCCGGCGAACCGCAGGTCGGTCACTTCTGGATGTGGGATGTGGCCGTGGCGGACCGGCGATCCATCTCTCGACGGAGTTTGGGTTCGAGGTTACGGGGATCGACCTCGTCGCCTACAACGTCACACAGGCGAGACAGAACACACGGGCACACGATTATGATACCCGGTTTGTCGTCGGTGATGCGACGGCGTTACCCCTCGCCCCGGGTAGGATGGCCGCGTGTACAGTAATGGACGCGCTGGTGTACGTTCCCGACCGGACCCGTGTCGTTTCGGAGATAGCTGACGCGCTCGCTGCTGACGGTGCTCTGGTCGTCTCGGATCTCGTCGTTCGTTCAGCGGACGACTGCGACCGCCAGGCACTCGAGGCGTTTGCCAAGGCCTGGGACATGCCGGTCCCCGCCACCGTTTGCGAGTACAGGCGGATGATCGAGGACGCCGGACTCGACCTCCGTACTGTCGAGGGGATTACACGCCACAGCGTCGGCCGCTTTCGTAAGTGGACGACACTCTTTCTCGGGGTGCTTGACAGTCCGGTCCGTCCGCTCCTGGTCGCGCTTCTCCGGTGGTTCGGGCTCGATCCGGATACGGTTCAAAACCAGGTCCGTCGTGCCCACGACGCACTGCCCGATCTCGGCCACGCTATCTTCGTTGCGAGAAAGTAGCCACCCGGACCCTTTGCCCTCGATATGCTCCCAGGCCCGGTGTGGCCGCCTCGGGGGCTCGGAGTTCACCGGCCACCGATTTTATGTAAGTTGGGTAATTATTCAGTCCCATGTCAGGATCCGACGAGGAAACCCTCGCAGGCACAGGCTGGCGGCTATCTGTCGACGAGCAGGCCGGAGAACTTTACCTCGAACATATCGATTCGGGGACGACGTACATCTTCGATTCGGAGGGAAACCTGCGCGTTCCGGGCGATGAGGATGTCGGGGAGGAGCTACAGACCCTCCAGGAACTGCTTTCGTCGGCACTCGCGGGGTCGGCGGACCAGACGAATCAGCAGGCTAACACACCGTGTTCCATCGACTGTGACGACGAGACAGGCACACTCAGTATCGAAGCACCGACGAAAATCGAACTGGACGCGCCGAACATCGAGATTGCTGCCGATTCTACGCTCGCTCTCTCGTCGGGGGGAGAGACGACAATTTCCACGCAGGCCAACCTGGCGCTTTCCTCCGAGGCCACTCTCAGTATGCGAAGCGCCATCCACAGGGCCCAATCCAGCGGGCCACTGACCCTCGAAGGCGCAATCATCGAGTTGAACTAACCATGCCACCAGCAGCGCGACTCACAGATCTGACTGCCCACGGGACGCCACTCGGACCGGGACCCGGGAGTTCGGACGTTCTCATAGAGGGGACGCCGGCGTGGCGAGCGGGGACGGACACGCACTCGTGCCCGCTCGTCACCGGCCAGCGGCCCCACGGTGGTGGCGTCGTCGTGACCGGTAGCACGACCGTGCTAATAAACGGCACGCCCGCCGCCAGGGTCGGCGACCCGATCGCCGAAGCTGGCCCGTCAAACACCATTGTGTCGGGGAGTTCGACGGTTTTCATCGGATAGGCACAGTCGCGACAGGAGCCCACAACACTGCATGAAACCCAGATATAACAATGGATGAGAAAGAACCGCTCGACAGCGATTCTACAGCTCCGACCACGGGACGTCGCTCGCTTCTCAAGACGCTGTCCGTACCGCCTCTCGTCGCAGCACTGGCTGGCTGCCCGTCGATGGATACTGATTCCGGTACCGACGACGAACCAACCGAGGGGGATGAGCCCAGTCCGGACGTATCGGAGGGTGAGGCCATCTCCTTTGACGACGCTGTCAGATTTGCGGACTCCTACGAGATCCGGGTGTCAGCTCCCGCGGGGGACGATCAGTCTGGGGTGGTGATGACCGGGCGGGTACACGAGGGCGACCAATACGTCCGGACCGAACAGGGGGGGTCCACGACGGAATCGTATCTGGTTGACGGACAGGGGTATGTCGTCACCGGCGAGGACTGTTTTACCTATCCGACTGATGCTGCTTCCCCGGAGGACACCGGACCGGCGGAGTCGGGTGACGCGCCGGATTCACAGTCCGAGGTGACACTGCTCGAACGGACAGTGATCGATGGGACGGAGATAGACAGGTACGAACGCAGGGATCGTGGGACAGAGCAGGGCGACACCGTGCGGTACGACGTTGCGGCCGAGACAGGACACCTCCGTCGGATGCGGACCGGATCTACCGTTATCGAGTACAGTGCCTGGGGTGGTGCCGATCCTGTCACCCCGCCGGATGTGGAGTGTCAACCGTACGAGGGTCCAACCGTCGAGGACCCCACGACGGACACTGAGGCTGGTACTGACGGTGAGACGAATCCGCCGGGCGGGTCCCCAGACACGCCCATCGACCCCGGGGACTGGGACATCTACGCCGAACGTGCCTTTGAGGTGGCCACCGCACAGGGGGTCCAACTGCCCGTTGTCACCGACTCGACGGTACTGATAGCCTTCGAGACTACAACTGATTTTGCGGTCGACGTCTACACTGTTCAGGTGTCAGACGAAATCACTATCCCCGACGAGGTGACAGAATCCAACGTTGTCCCCGAGTTGAGCTTCCCAGACAGCCGCAGCGACAGAGGGCAGACTGTACTGGAACGCAACGATTACGCAGTCTTCGTCGACAACACCGCCGACCGCGGTGTGGCAACCCCGCCGAGTGAGGACGCGGTCGCGGCGGTGACAGTTACGCTCGGCGTCAAGTGACAGTCCACAGACCCGGTCTTCGGTCGGCCTACAGGAAACGCTCATAGGGACCGACCTACTACGTTGATCTATGACCGACGCGTGGACTGACAATCTCGCAGGTGCGCGGATGCAGGTCGACCAGCAGTTCAACGACCGCATTCTGGATTCACAGTTTTCGAACCAGGAGTGGGGACTGATCATGACGGCCGTGGAGTTCGATATCGAGAACCCCGGTCGGCCGGAGGAGGCGACGCTCGTCGCCGATACTGAAGATCTCGAGGAGGTTATCCCGGAACTTGACAAGATCAAACAGCAGATGGGTGGGTCCGCCGACCCCACGAACCAGGACTCCTCGAGCGGGCTTCTGGGCGGCAGACTCGGAAAGTATCTCGACGCACTCCAGTCGAGCAGTCAGTCCAGCAACCACCACCAGCAACTCAACAATGCCACCACTCTGGTCAACGAGTACGCCCTCGAACTCCAGCGCTTTCTCGAATCGGAGGGTCGCTGGACCAACATCTGTGCTCTCGCTGCCGACGGCGACTGATAGTGATTAGTGCGAGTCTTTACCGCCATGCTGGAGGAAGATATCGGGGACACGCTGTGAGATGTCGATCTCTGGGATGGGAGCACAAGATAACCGCACTAATCACTATGAGAGGTCGAATCCGCGGCCCCCGTTTCAGTTCTACCCCTTGAGACGGATTGCTGGGACTCGTTGCAACCGAACTGTAACCGTATTGAACCTTGTAAGTGCTGTCGTCTTACTGCGATGGAAAGAACAATTCAACGGCCCACAGGGAACGTGGCGACCGGAACTGCATCCGTCGACCCGGCGCGATTGGCATTACTGATCTGTCAGTGCCCTCTCTGCCAATACGAGCCTGTCATAGAAAGGGTAACGTACGAGGCGGCAGGGTGCGCGAAGTGTGTCCAACACAAGCGCAACCCTGCAAGGCGTAGCTTCGGTAGACGACTTCTTGAATGTCTCGGCTACCGAGACAGTACCGCTGTTCGAGCATCTTGAGTTCGAGTTTCTGCTGGAGTACGACGTGTTCGCCCCCTCGAAGCGGGGGCGAACACGAGTTCACGAGCCACCAGATCTCTTTCGCGGTTTCCTCCACTGCTACTACGAGGATGTCTACGGTACACGTCCGGTTACACGAGAACTCCAGCAC
>JAQCMX010000266.1 GCA_028274885.1 Haloarculaceae archaeon | reverse complement strand
CCGTTGGCTGTAACTGATCTACGGTATTGGCCACCACGTGGTGGCAAAATTCCTGAAAGACGTACAGCCAACAGTATCACAGAGTTTCGAGATGGGTATTCCATCATTGATCGGGCCAATACACGTGTAGGTATTGCTCTGGAATCGAGGCCAAACTGAGCGGCAAATTCAGCTCAACAGATCGTTAATACGCTGTGGCTCGCCTGACAGCGGCGGGTCCTCCTCGATGATCTGCAACACCTCGTGGTCGGTCACCTCGGGATAGGACTTGCCGATGGCATCTTCCAGCAGTTCCTTCTCGAGTCTGAATTCAGTACCCTCGTACGCCACGTCGACACCCTGCTCATCGAACGAGAGAACCGTCATACGATCCGATACGAGGTTGGAAAATAAAAAATGGAGGGGCAACACTTTCCTATTCACTATCCGAGAAGGTGGGTATGGAGTATACGACACTCGGACGGACCGGGCTGGAGGTCAGCCGTATCTGTCTTGGCTGTATGAGTTTCGGGACATCCGACTGGCGCGAGTGGGTGCTTGAGGATGCGGAGAGTCAGGAGATAATCGAGCGCGCGATCGATCTCGGGATCAACTTCTTCGATACGGCGAATATGTACTCGATGGGGGAGTCAGAGCGTATCCTCGGAGATGCACTGGCGGGACGACGCGACGAGATGGTGGTCGCGACGAAGTGTTTCTTCCAGATGGACGACGACGATCCCAACTCCGGGGGACTCTCTCGGAAGGCGATCGAGCAGGAACTGGCAGCCAGTCTAAACAGGCTGGACATGGACACGATCGATCTTTACCAGATCCACCGCTGGGACGAGGAGACGCCGATCGAGCAAACCTTGCGTGCGCTCGATGACACAGTCAGGCGCGGACAGGTGCGACATATCGGAGCGAGTTCGATGTGGACCTACCAACTTGCGAAATCGTTACACACGAGCGATCGACTCGGGTTGGCGCAGTTTACCACGATGCAAAATCACTACAATCTACTGTACCGCGAGGAAGAGCGGGAGATGCTACCGTACTGTAAAAAACAGGACATCGGCGTCATCCCTTGGAGTCCGCTGGCCCGGGGGTATCTGGCACGCCCTCACGAGGAGTTCGACGCGACGACGCGTGGCGAAACTGACGATTACGCTCGCCAACACCCATACTTCGAGGGTAACGGCCAGGAAATAAACGAACGCGTCGCGGAACTGGCCGATCAGAAAGACGTCTCGATGGGACAGATAGCTCTCGCCTGGCTACTACACAAACCGTCTGTCGACGCTCCGATCGTCGGCACGACGAGTATGGAACATCTAGAAGAGGCCGTCGAGGCGCTCGAAATCTCGCTGTCGGACAGCGATCTCGGGTGGCTCGAGGAACCGTACGAACCGGTGTCGGTGAGCGGACACGAGTGATCTGGGGCCGAATCAGTCGACGAGTTCGTAGGATCGCTCCTGAAACTGATCCTCTTCGAAGACGAACACGCGCCCGTCGACAGCCTCGTGATCGATTGTGATCTCGATACGGGGATTTCGCTTTTCGACGACTACGCCCGGAAACAACGTCCGCTTTTCGCCGCCATCGAGAAGCACCCGTCCGACACCAGTGTCCTCGAGTATGTTTCCCTCGGTCATCCGCTCGTCAACGTAGGTGAGAACGCCGGTCGTCTCGGTCTCGTCGGTGACGAGGACGTGGACATCCTTGCCAGGTGCCGAGGTGCGGGGACTCTCGACCGGCGTGGGCACCCCACGGTATAACACTTCCCGTCCGTCGAGGTACTGGACGACGACGCCGTCGCCCGTGAGCCTGACAGACAGCGTATCTGGCGGGACCTCGGTCTTTTCTTGCATACCCGGGCTTAGCAGCGACGGTGATAAAACTGCGTCCCTTCCAGCCAACGTACCCGTACTGAACTGCTGATCCCACCCCCCAGCACCAGGCTGGTCCGGATCGATCGTAACCACCACCCGTAAATACTGGCGCGTGGGACAGGGTTACATGGAAGGACAGGCAGTCGCACCCGCTGCCGGGACGGTACTGAACGCACTTGCCACCGGGAACGGATCGGCGTTTGCCATCGACGAGTACACGACTGCGACGGTGTCGCTCGAACGCGAGGCCGAGGTCGAGGGGAGTATCGGTGGGGTTGCAGACGGCGACACGCGATTGATCGAACGCTGTGTCGAGTATGTCACCGAACGGTTCGGCGGGTGCGAAGGCGGAACGGTCAGAACCGATAGTGACGTACCGATGGCGTCGGGGTTAAAATCGTCCAGTGCAGCGGCGAATGCGACGGTACTGGCGACGCTTGATGCACTGGGCGTCGCTGAGGAAATCTCACGGGATGAGGCAGCACGAATCGGGGTCGAGGCCGCGCGCGATGTCGGTGTCACGGTCACGGGGGCGTTTGACGACGCCAGTGCGAGTATGTTCGGGGGTCTAACAGTGACAGACAACACCACAGACGAACTACTCCACCGCGAAACACCGTCCTGGGGGGTTCTCGTCTGGACACCCCCCGAACGGGCATACAGTGTCGATGCCGACGTCGGGCGATGTGAACGGATCGCCCCGATTGCAGATCTCGTTGCGGAGATGGCGCTTGACGGCGACTTCGGGCGAGCCATGACCGTCAACGGACTGGCGTTCTGTGCCGCGTTGGGGTTCGATCCGGCCCCGATAGTCGAGGCTATGCCCGTCGTGAAGGGGGTGTCACTATCGGGAACGGGACCGAGTTTCACCGCCATCGGGGACCGGGAATCACTGGAGACACTCCGTGAGAACTGGGCCGAACGAAACGGTGAGACCTGGCTCACGCAGACCCAAACCGAAGGAGCCCGGATCGTCGAGACCGAACAGGGACAGGAAATCGATGATGAAACCTGAGCAGATACACGCGGATGGATAATCAGATTCATGACAGACCCGGACGGAAAGAGCGTACACAGATGACCGAAAAAGAGGGAGGCGGTCCCAGCCCGGAGGATATGTCTCTCGAGGAGTTACGCAGGGAGATTCGCGGCATCGACCGCGAGATAGTCGAGTTGATCGCGCGACGCACCTACGTCGCGGACACGATCGCCAGGGTCAAAGACCAACAGGGACTCCCGACGACCGACGAGAAACAGGAAAGACGGGTAATGGAGCGGGCTGGGGGGAATGCGGAACAGTTCGACGTCGACGCGAACCTGGTAAAGGCGATCTTCCGGTTGCTCATCGAGTTGAACAAGGTCGAGCAACGGGAGTCGCGCTGAGACGCGCTGGATGGCCAAGGGCCGATAGATAGCGTGTGCCCAGACACAATCACCAAGAGGGTAGGCTGTCTAAATCCCGCTACCGATGTCAAGTGAAGAGGATCCGACTGTCCCGGTTGTCTGTCCTGAATGTGAAACGACGACCCGTGTAGCACTGTCGACGGTCGCCGAAAGTATCGAACGGCACAACGATCAGCTACACGACGGTGAAGACATCGCACAGGTGGATCCGGAGCTTGCAGAACAGTTACAGGACCTCGTCGCCAAAGACCTCGGCCTTCTATGATATCCTCCCCACGTGAACACCGTGGTAGCGAACCGTACTCACACGGGAACGGTCCAGGACAATCCGTCCCAGACGGTCCTACTTCCGGAGTGAGTTGGGCCTGCGGAGATAGACTGCTCTGGGAGCGAGGTCACAGCCGTCACGCAAAGCGCAACATTGAAAAGCGGTGGATAGGGGTGTATGGAGTATGGCGGAAGATTACAGGTCAAACCAGAGCCGACAGGAGGAGTACGATCTCGTCGTCGCTGGATCAGGCATCGGTGGGTTGACCGCTGCAGTTACGGCCGCGATCGAGGGTGATGTCGACGTACTCGTCCTCGAGAAAGCCGAGACACTGGGTGGATCGAGTGGGATCTCCGGATCGCAACTGTGGATTCCGGACAACCACCGCGAACGGGCGGCGGGGATCGACGATTCGGTCGAGGCAGGTGTCGAGTACATGACCCATCTGACCAGCGATTTTTATGCCAACCGGGAGGCAGCCCGTCACTACGTCGAGAATGCGCGTGAAGCCGCGAAGTATCTCGAAGACACGGTCGGGATGAAGTTACAGCTCATCCGCGGGATGCCGGACTATCACCCCGGTGAGGTGGCTGCAGAGGAGGGCCGGTATCTCGAACCGAAGCCGCTCGACACCGAGGAGCTCCCGGGGTGGGCAGAGCTTCCCGTCTCACGACACCTGCCCGGCGGGGCGACCAACGACGAACTGCTCACGTGGGGCGGACCGCTCACCCCGAACGTCTGGGACTGGGATCTGATGAACCGCCGTCGCGAAGCGGGCATCGTCACCATGGGGGCTGCCCTGATCGGGTACTTGCTTCGCGCGGGGGCCGAACACGGCGTCGACATCCAGGCGGGGGAGGGGGTTACCGACCTCGTCGTCGAGGCGAGCCGCGTGGTCGGCGTCGAAACCTCCCAGCGTACCGTCACAGCGACCGAGGGCGTCGTGCTCGCTACCGGAGCCTACGACTGGAACCCGGATCTCATCGAGAACTTCGAGGGGACGCCGAGCCAGGAGATTGTCTCCGCTGCGGTTCCGACCGCGGAGGGGGAGGGGCTAAAGCTGGCAGCGTCCGAGGGTGCAAAACTCGGTGTCTACCCCCCGATCGGCAGTGCGAAAGGCTTCTTCCTCGCGGTCCCGGGCGAGGAGTTCATGGACGAACCGCTCTATCGCTACTGCTACAACGTCGGCTTGCCCCACGCATTCGCCATCAACGCTGCGGGAGAGCGGTTCTGCGACGAGTCGTTTTACCCCAGACAGTCAGACGAGTTCTATGATCCGACCGGGGAGTACGACGACTTCCCGATGTACATGATCTTCGACGAGACGTATCGCCAGACCTACGCGCTCGGCAACTACAGACCGGGGACCGAGTATCCCGACGAATTCCTTGCTGGCAAGGCAGACACGCTGGCGGAGCTAGCAGAAAAACTCAGTGTCGACCCAGACACGTTCACGTCGACGACAACCAGATTCAACAGACACGCTCGCGGCGGCGAGGATCCCGACTTCTCGCGCGGCGACAACGAGTGGGCGAAGGTCTGGTGTGGCGATCCCACACACGAACCGAACCCTAACCTCGGGCCGGTCGAGCACCCGCCTTTCTACGCCGTTCGACTGTACGTCGGGCTGTCGAGCATGGGCAACGTCGGGCTGTTGACCGACGATCACGGCCGCGTTCTCGATTGGAACGACGAACCGATCGGGGATCTTTACGCAACCGGGTCAGTCTGTGCTCCCGTCGAGTGGGGCACCGGCTATCAGAGCGGCCTCCAGAACGGCAGGTCCATGACCTACGGCTACCTGGCCGGGAAACACGTCGTATCGAAGTAGCCTTCGGTGAATCCTACTGTTACAGAACGAATACGCGTCAGGTTCGAGGGTTCCCCTCGACGCCCACGGGGGTCAGTCGACGCCCGTTCACGAACACAAACAGATCGTCCACGCAGAACCCCAGAGTGACCGTCTGTCCGACCTGGAGTCCGGGAAACCCCTCGGTCACGAACTGAAAAGCCGTGTCTGCTGTCGTTGCCTGAACCGTGGTGGACGGCCCCTCGTGAACAAGTCCTTCGATGCGTGCTGTGACGGTTATCGTCCCATCCGTATCGGTCTTCCGCTGGGTCTGCTCTCTCGCCGTGGTGTCGGGACCCGTGGTGAGGTCACCGTCCGATCCCGGGGACGCAAGCTCGTCTGGACGCCGAGGTTGTTTGGGATCCGGTACCTGGCTGATCCGCTCCGGACGGAGGTGCAGGCTACGTTTCCCCCCGGGTTCGACTGCCGTCCCCGCCGGTAGTTCGAAGCCCAGGCCGGCCCATCTAAGAACCGGGGGATCGGCCGAGACCACGCGTGCCGGAAGTGTCGACTCGTCGCCCAGAAAGCTCGCGACGAACCGGTTCGGCGGGCGTTCGTACAGTTCCCGCGGCGGACCACGCTCGGATACCTGTCCGTCCCGGAGGACGACGAGTCGGTCTGCGAGTGTCAGCGCCGTCTCCTGGTCGTGTGTGATATAGACCGTCGTGATCCCGGTCTCCCGGTGTATGCGGGCGATCTCGCTGCGAAGGTCCTGTCGGAGCCGTCTGTCGAGAGCCGACAGCGGCTCGTCGAGCAGCAAAACGTCCGGGTCGGTCGCCAGCGCCCGGGCGAGTTCGACCCTGCGGCGTTGTCCGCCGCTCAACTCAGAGGGGTGGATCTCCCGTTCGTTGCCCAGACCGACCAGCTCGAGATAGCGAGATACGATTGTGGCAGGCGGGTCCTCGACGTCCCGGGTGGCAGCCCCGTAGGCGACATTTTCCCCGGCAGTCATGTGGGGAAAAAGCGACGACTGCTGGAAAACGAGGCCGATGTCCCGTGACTCCGGGGGTACGTCGGTGACATCCTGCCCACGAAGGAAGATCCGCCCCTCGTCGGGCCGGCGGTGACCCGCGATGATCTGGACGATCGTCGTCTTCCCGGACCCGCTGGGACCGAGCAAGCCAAGTAGTTCGCCCGATTCGAGCGCCAGCGAGACGTTATCGATCACGAGTTCGTCCCCGTAGCGGTGGCTGAGTCCCTCTACTTCGAGTGTCATCTGTCGATCACCGTCGGGATCGTTCCGACCCGCTGGACGAGCGCGAGGACGAGAAGCGTGATCGCAAACAGGGCAAGCGCCATCGGAACGATCGCGTCGATCCCACCGGTGATAAACTCGACCCAGATCCGGGTCGGCATCGTGCGGGGGTTGTACGCGACCATCATCGTGGCTCCGAACTCGCCGATTGCACGGGCAAAGGTCAGGACGATCCCGGCGACGATCGCGCCCCGGGCGAGCGGAAGCGAGACGTTCCAGAACGTTGCCAGTGGCCCGTACCCCAGCGACCGCGAAGCGTGTTCGAGTCGCTCGTCGACCGCACCGAATCCGGCTCGCGCAGTGACGACAACAAACGGGGACGCCACGAACGTCTGTGCGAGGACGATCCCTACGAGGCTGTCAGTAAGGGGGATACCAGCACCTGCCGCGGTCGATCCGATCGGTGTGAACCGCCCGAACGCGGTGAGAAGCATCGACCCACCAACGACCGGCGGAAGAACGAGAGGCAACACCACGAGCGCCTCGACGAGACGCTTGCCGCTGAACGACCGTCTGGCCAACACGTACGCCAGCGGGACGCCAAGCACCGTTGCAATCGCGGTTGAAACCGGTGCTGTCAGGAGTGAGTTCCGGGTCGCCCGCTGTGCGCCCGGCGTCGACAGTCCGGAAACGGTTCCGCTCGTCCCCGTCCGCGCCAGGAAGGCAACGAACGGAACCAGCAGATAAACGAACAAGATACCTCCGAGAGCAGCCAGAGCCAGCAGTTCAAGCTTTGCAAACGAGCCCCGATCCCGCGTGTTTTGCGGGTGCAGCCCCACCCCCCTATCGGTCATCCGGAGATCCCTCCTGGGACTGCACCGACAAAGCGTGGGACCTGATCGCCGACAGTCAGTCCAGCCTCGAGGAGCAGATCGGGGTTGTCCGAGAGACAGGAGACGAGTGCTCTGCCCGACTCCGGGTCGTCTGCCCCGTTTCTGACGGTAGCATTGTAGATGATCGGTCGCCCCTCGATCGTCTCCCCTCTGTCGGTGGTGTAGGTGGCTGTCCGGTAGTGATCTCTCAGCGAGGGATCGGCGAAGTTGTAGGCGTCCGGAAACCCGAGAAAGTGCAGGTCGCGATCGACGGCCATGTTCCGGTACGCGATCGCACCGGCACGGGAACCTGTTTCGACGCCCGACAGCAGTCGCGGTTCCTCAGGCTCCCGATAGATCAGATCCTGCATTTCCTCGCGAAAGCCTTCGAGACCATGCGTTCGTTCGGCGAGTTCGAACGCCTGGATGGCCCGGTAGCCCAGGGGATCGAGATCCGGATCGCTGATTGCGAGGTCACCCGGATCGGTCTCGCGGACGAGTTCGTACCACGGCGCACCCGCGTCGAGCCGCTCACCGAACGCCGTTCCCCCGGTGTATGCGATCCCGAGACGATTGGTCGCGAATTCGACGTCCCATGTCGCATACTCGTCGTAGAGTCGATCCCTGAGAAGGGTCGCGTCCGCGCTAACGATGACATCTGGATATTTCGTCCCGTCCTGAACCATCCGCAGCACCGCATTCGTCCCGTAGTACTCCCCGTGAACTGCAGTCCCGGTTTTGCTCTCGAATGCCGGTCCGATGTACTGCTCGAAGGTCTGTGCGAGACTCCCGGCGGAAAGCACCGAGACGTGATCGCCCCCGGAGAGACACCCCGCCGTTCCGGTGATACCGATCCCGCTCAGTAAGCCGAGGAACGATCGACGCGAGCGTTGTTTCATTTGTTTTATATCGACGTG
>JAQCMX010000261.1 GCA_028274885.1 Haloarculaceae archaeon | reverse complement strand
GCGCCGACTCCGAGAGGTGTCGGGCATCATCTGACGCGATGAGAACTGTCTGTTCGCCGCGCTCGATGACAAACGCTGTCGCATCAAGATCGTCGCCCGCCAGGGCGTACGGAATTGCACGGACCGTCGTCTCGCCGATCTGTAACGGTTCGTCGTCGAGAAACCGGACGTCCGCCATCCCTGTTTCGTCGACGAAAAATTCCAGTTGGCCGAACACCTCCTGTGTCCGCTCGTAGACGCCCCGGGTCGTGACGATTGTCGGTCCCCCTTTCCGCATTGCGTCGATGTAGGAGTCGTATGCAGTCACGTCGCGAGCCTGGACGACACGGAGTCCGTTCACGTGATCGGGATGCCAGTGTGTGAGGAAGATGTACTCGAGGGTATCGATCCGCTCCCGGTTGAGTGCGGTGAACACGAACTCCGGCGCGTCCACGATAGCCAAGAGAGCCGGCAGATACAGCGAGTTACCACCGCGGGTGTACGGCATCCCCTCGGAACGCGCCTGCTTGCACACGTCACAGGAACAGGTTGGCGTTGGAATCGGTGTGTTACCGCCCGATCCGAGCACGGTAATGTCCATACGCCTTCGTTCCCGCCAGGGGGAATTAAGCGTTGGTGGGGTGGTGAACGTACGACCTGCGGTGGCCCGGATTCGCGGAACCGTTGGACTATCGCGGGTCGAATAGTTTTTGATGTTCTGGGCGCTGCACCCGGTAGATGGACATCACCCGTATTGCTGTCCCGACCCCACTCGATATCGAGTCGGTGAACTGCTTTCTCGTCGACGACGATGGGGTGACGCTGATCGATGGGGTGATGGCGTCAGACGCGGCGGCCACCTCCTTCTATCGTCGCCTCGAGGCCGAGGGGTACCTCGCCTCCGATATCGATCGTATACTTATAACACACCCGCACATAGATCACTTCGGACTGGCGGGCGAGATCAAAGAGGAGTCGGGTGCGAGCGTGTACGCCCACCCGGACGCGACTGGCTGGTTGCGTGACCTGAATCTTTACTACGACCGAAAGCGCGAGCATCTGTTTCCGTATCTCAGATCGCTGGGGGTCCCAACGAACGTCGCACGGTCGATGGTTCACACCCCGACGGGGGCATACAGCGACATGTGGGGTCCAGTCGAAACGGACGTTGAGATAACCGGGGGGGACGTCGTCGACGTTGGGACCGAACTCGCGGTCGTGGAAACACCGGGGCACTGCCCTGCGTCCGTGTCCTTTGTCGACACAGCAGGGCGTCGCGCGTTCGTGGGTGATACTATCGTCGATGGGTTCGTACCGACGCCGCTGATAATGCTGAAACCGGGAACTGAGACCCGGACCCGGAGTCTGCCGACCTGGGTGCGGTCACTGGAGGATATGCGTGCGTTCGACCTCGATATCGCGTACGGCGGCCACTTCGATCCCGTGACTGACGTTCCCGGTCGTATCGACGGAATGATCGAACAGTTCCAGGACGGGGCTGATCGGGCAGCAGAGACACTGCAGACCACCGGTCCGCTCACAGCATACCAACTCCACACGGAAATATACGAATCCCACGCTGCGAGAGACAGGCTTGCCTTTCTGTCGGTTACCGTCGGTCATCTCGACCTTCTGGAAACACGAGACCGTGTCACGAAACGCAGGATCAACGACGAGTGGCTGTACGACGTGGCCTCGGCCACTCACCGGTGACCTGTCTCTTGGCTGGAGATCGGGGACAGACCCTGTATGGCTCCGACCCCCGCCTTTCCGAGGGCAGAAGTGCTATTATGCTTGCCGTCGAAACCCCGGTTATGACGTTCGAACCCAACTCCGGTCTCAGCCAAGCGGAGGTACAGGAACACGTCGACAGCGCAATCGAGAACAACGAGATCGTGTTGTTCATGAAAGGGAACCGACATATGCCACAGTGTGGCTACTCTGATCGCGCACTCACACTGCTCGGCAAGTACCGCGACGAGTTCGAGACGGTCGATGTGCTCGAATCACTCGACGAGTACCGGGCGGCACTCGAAGAGCACAGCGGATGGGAGACGATCCCACAGACGTTCGTCGATGGGGAGTTCATCGGCGGCAGCGACGTGCTCGCGGAACTCGAAGAACGTGGCAATCTCGCGGAGGAACTCGGCGCGGATCCTGCGTCGGGCACGGCAGAAACGCCGTCGGAGCCAGCAGAGCAGTCGTCCGAGGCGCCCTTCTGAACCGCGACTGTGCCGACTCACGACCCCAGAGGCGACTGTGGGTGAGGGTAGCCGACGTTTGATAGTGATTAGTGCGGTTATTTTGCG
>JAQCMX010000248.1 GCA_028274885.1 Haloarculaceae archaeon | reverse complement strand
ATCTACCCCTGGTTCGTCGAAGACGAAAGCATCGTCCGCGGGGTCGGGGCAACGATAGCTGCCCCGCTGTCGCTGTTGCTCGCAAAGACGATCTACGAGGGGGAGCACGATCTCTTTATTATCTCGCGGGCGGTGACGGCTATGGCCATCGTGTACGCTCCGTTCGTGCTCATTCCGCCATTGAACAGGCAACTCATCATGCTGGTGACCGACCAGACCGCGTGGCTGATGTCGACGCTTGGCTGGGAGCCAACAGTGGTTACCGCACTCTCGGATGTCGGCGTCGAGCGGTCGATCAGCGGGAAGGAAATGGACTATCAGAACTCCTTTGTGTTCTTCCAGGGCGAGCAGACGATCACCTACACGATTATCCTCACGTGTACCGGACTCGGGAGCATGGCGGTGGTCACGGGGCTGATAGCTGGCGTCCGCGCGCCGATCCGTCGCAAGATTCGGGCACTCGCGCTTGCAGTCCCGATAATCTACGGACTCAATCTGATCCGGAACGTGTTTATCGCCGTCAGCTACGGCAACCAGTACACCGATTTCTTCCCGAGCACGACGATGTGGCTGTTCTCGCTCGACAACTCCTTGCGGGTGTCGTATATCTGGGCCGACCGTATCATCGCACAGGGGTTGTCGGTCGTGGCGATGGTCGTCATCATCTGGCTCGCGATCCGTGAGGTTCCGGAAGTGATGGAGCCGATCGAGCAGGTGGTGTATCTCGCCACCGGCGAAGAGATCGACCTGCAGGGCGCACTCAACATCGACACCGTCGACGGACAGCCCTCGGATTGAGATAGTCCCACCCCAGGAACGCGGAGTTACGACCTGTGTTCGGCCGGAAGGCCGCCGAGTTCGACGAGTGCGTCTGCTTCGAGTGGGTGTAACTCCCCCGGGATCACGAGCAGTTGCAACGGGGGACCAAAGTTCCGGCCGGCGAGCACGGAGAGGTGACCCGCCTGGACTGTCGGTTGCTCGCTGCCGGCCTGTCCGACGACGACACCGACCGGATCCCCGAGGGGGTCGGCCAGCAACCCTGCGGCCGTCCCGCCACGCATGTACCGGTCGGTCTCGGCGTCGATGTCGAGATACACGAGCGTGTGCAGGGCACGCTCCCGATTGCCAGCGATCGTCTCTACGACGCTCTCGGGGACACCCCCGTGGGTCTCCTCGAAGGGAAGCGTCGTGGCCTTGCCAAAGCGGTAGTTCTGGAGCCCGGTCAGGGAACTCGCGGCCGTCTGGGCGGTTGTCCCGTGGATAACACGGGTCTCGATCCCGCGGCTGTGGGCGCGCAAGCGAAGGTCGACGTGTGTCGTCGAGATCATCGTATCCCCGGCAGTCACGAATGCCGCGTGGCCCCTCTCGGCGGCATCCAGAATCGGCGCGGGATCCTGCTCGACACCGGCCCGATCCCGGACTGTAATCTCCAGGTCGTGGGTGGCCTCGACGGCCTCGATGGTCGCTCCGGCGAGTGTGCTTGTGTACCACTCCGCGAAGACGCTATCGGCGTCGGCCAGTGTCTCTCGGCCCCGGAGCGTGATCGAGCGCTCGTCGTAGAGTCCAAGCCCGACAAACGAGAGCATACCCACAATCGGGTCGGGAACGGATTAAGCGTCCCGACATCAGGTTCGAGACCGTCTTTTTTGCGTGTCGGACGAGTACTCACCCCGCTTAGTAACAATATAAGCACCAACTATTAATAATCATTGGGCAAAGATAGCGAAATTGTGGCAGCTAAGTTAATAAAGAACGGCCCCTAAGGGGGAAACAAAATGAGCGAACACGAGTTTGCCCACGAGAGTTCCCACGATACCCACGACCACGGACACGGACACGGTGGATCGTCGGCCGGCAGTCGGAAGCTGGCTGCCGTCTCGGTAATCAACCTCCTCGGATTCCTGGGCGAACTCGCCGGCGGTCTACTGTTTGGATCAGTCGCGCTTCTGAGCGACGCTTTTCATATGCTTTTTGATGCGCTCGCGTACGTGGTGGCGTTTGCTGCCACCCACATTGCCGACCACTACGGCGACAGCGATCGGTGGTCGTACGGCCTCCATCGCCTCGAACCGCTCGCCGCCTTCCTCAACGGCCTACTGTTACTGCCGATGGTCGGGTTTATTCTCTGGGAATCCTTCCGGCGGTTTCTCGATCCCGTGGCCATCGGCACCGGACCCACGCTCGCGATCGCAACGGGGGGCCTGTTACTAAACGTTGTCTCAGTCGCTGTCCTGCAAGGCGACGAGATGAGTCTCAACGAACGAGGGGCGTTCTACCACCTCCTCGGAGACGCCGGTGGCTCGGTCGCCGTCATCGTGTCCACGATCGTCATCGAACTGAGTGGCCTCCGGATCGTCGATCCGATCGTCGCAGGGCTGATCGCCGTTGTCATCACGTGGTCGGCAGGGAAGGTACTGCGTGGGAGCGGTGCGATCTTCCTGCACCGGACGCCGTTCGAGCAGAAGATAATAGGCCCCGTCCTGCGGGATATCGAAGGCGTGACCGCTGTCGACGACCTGCACGCGTGGCAGATTTGCAGTCAGATAACGGTCGCGACCGTCCATCTTGAGACTGACGTGGAGACGATAGCCAAAGCCGAGTCGGTGACCCGCCGCGTGCACGCGGAACTCGCTCATCACGGTGTCGACCACGCCACCGTCGAACTGTGCCCCGGGTACGACGACCGCAAGATGCATTTGAACGACCACACTCACTGACGACGACCGGTGATTTTGTCCCTGATGTCGCGGTGACGAGATAGACGACCACGTGGACGAATGTCCAGTTGTCTGACGCGTGTCTGACAATATTCGCAACAGGGTCAAAGACTTATTAAATAGAGAAACGTATATATATATATGAATAATGAGAGCACCGCCCTCCGGTGTCCGGCGGTGAGCCCATCCTCACCAGACGTGGCAGGGCTGGCTGTCGTGCAAGGTCAGTGGCGGCTGAGGGTTGAGCAACACTGTGATCTGATACTCGATATAACGGGTGTCGATCCGACAGCGGATCTCGATTTGCAGAAACTGGCGACGGTAACCGCACGGCTCGAAGGTTACGTCGGCACAGAAAGACAGCGGACAGAGCAATCCAGCCAACCGACACAGCAGGCAAGATCCCCGGAGTCAGAAACCACCACTCTCCGTTCCCGACTCGCAAATCTGCTGGCACTCGTATTCCCAGACTGGTTCGATGCCACGACGACATCGGAGAACACCTCGCATCGTGAGTACGAAATAAAAAAACAGTACGACATCGACCGGGTGTATCAACTTTCGCGATTTTTCCGAGCGATGGTCCGGGCTAATAAGACCGACACCAGCGTGGGTACAACTGATGAACAAAAAACGAAACTGACGTACACGACATCGTAGCGTCTAGTGCCCGGATGGATCCGGTCCCCCAGCAAACATTTAAATACGAGTGGGAAAATCGCCCGGTACATGGAATATACGATCCAGCGAGCAAAACCGGTCTCGGAGGAGATAAAACGGATTATCGACGGCAAGGTCGAGGCCGGCATCGAGCACATCGACGGCGACATGGACCGTCACGAAACTGTCCACGAGGTTCGCAAGCGGTGTAAGGAGGTGCGGGCTGTTGCGCGGTTGGTCAGGCCGGTGTTACCGAACTACAGCGAGGTAAACGCCCACTATCGGGACGCCGCGCGGCGTGTCTCGGACATCCGGGATGCTCACGCTGCCATCGAAACCTTCGACGACCGGATCCGACCGGCCGCCGAGGACGATGGCACGATTTCAGAGGAGACACTCCGGAGAACGCGAGAGACGTTGGTCGGGCGTCGCGACGATATGGTGGCCAGACAGGACCTCGAACAGCGTCTGGAAAACGTCCGCACAGATCTGGTGGAGGGCGGTAAACGGGTCTCGGGTCTCCCGATTGCGACAAATGGCTACGACGCAGTGGCTGGCGGCCTGCGGAAATCGTACAAGCGGGCACGCAACCGGATGGAAGAGGCCTACGAGGATCCCGAGTTCGAGCGCTTTCACGAGTGGCGCAAACGGATCAAGTATCATCGCTACCACTGCCGACTGTTGCGGAGTATCTGGGTCGGACCAATGAAAGCCCGCCGGTCGGAGTTGAAAACCCTCTCTGACGTCATTGGCTACGAGAACGACCTCGCCGAATTCGCCATGATGATGCACGACGAGGATCTCTTCGATACGGATACCCGCGACGCACTCGATCGCATCATCAGCAACCGGCGGGCGGCGTTACATCGGAACGGTCGACCGCTTGGCGAGCGGTTGTTTGCCGAGAAACCCGACAAACTGGTCGCCCGATTCGGCCGGTACTGGGAGGCCACCAGGGAGTACGATACCGAGTGAGATTTCGGCAGCAGAATAAACCGTTATCCTGCCTGCTGCAGCAACCGGTCTAGCGTCTCGCGGTCCTGTGCCCCGACGAGTCGTTCGGCTGCCTCACCGTCGACGTACAACAGAAGCGTCGGGACCCCGCGGACACCGAGTTGGCTGGCCAGTTGCTGGTGGCGGTCAACGTCGACTTTCGCGACCGCTGTATCGGATTCGGCTGCGATGGCCTCGATTGTCGGTTCCATCATCTGACAGGGCCCACACCAGTCGGCATAACAGTCCACGAGAACAGTGTCGCTCTCGGAGACGACCCGCTGGAAGTGGTCCTGGCCATCAATCTCGACTGGTTCCTCTGGGGCCCGCTCTGTGGCGACTTCACCAGTCTCCGCCTGCTCGCGTAGTTCCTTTCGTTTCTGTTCGCGAATCCGCTTTCGCTCGTCGTCACTTTCTGCCATGAACGAATATAGTGTCTGTTTGTTCTTAAGTATTGTGTAGGAATTCCCCAATATAACAATACTGTCTCTCCGCCCGAGTCGCCCCTCTCTACGTCGCTGTCGGGGGCGATCATCAGGCCGCCGGCGTCGGCAAACGCTGCCGTGTCCACGTGGGCAGAAGGGACCGGGCCCAGCCTCGTCCGAACGGTTGCAACGACCGGCGGGTAGTCTACGAGGTACGCGCCAGTCGGGTCGTGTCCGTTCCACTCGTGCTCGAGCACGAGACCGCACCGACAGCAGGAACTATACGGGTCGACAGAACGATCCACCCCCCTGCTCGCTCTCTTCCGGAATCGTATGTTCTCTATATTGGGCGTAGAGAAAAATATTCACTCTCCGTATCTGTCGACGTGTCCCTCGTCGCGAGTGAGATGTGACCAGTGTGTATCTCCGAGACTGCCACCGAACGCCGGGGAGGTGCGATGGGTCGTCGTGATTCGCCACTGCCAGGTGTCACGAATCACCTGTGTCACCAGGTCCCTGCAAGGCCCACCGGAGAGAGTAACGTCAGCCGTCTCAGCCGGAACGGGCAACTCTCTCGAAGTGTTGTGAACACTCCACAAAATTATAACTGTGGAGTGCGAACTAGACGTATGCCAGATTCACTGAGCGAAATGCTCCGGCAGGATATGGAGTGTGAGGGGTTACTCGAGTGTTTCCACGGACTCAAGCAACTGGACAGGCGTTCCTTTCGGGTGCTGATCAAAAGCGAGGAGGCACTCACTGTCGACGAGATCGCAGAACAGGTCGACCGGGAACGCTCGACCGTCTACCGGTCGATTCGCCGCCTGATGCAGGCCGGGTTCGTCCAGAAAGAACAGATCAACTACGAAAACGGCGGCTACTACCACGTCTACTATCCGGCCGACACCGACGACGTCGCAAACAACATGCAGCGACTCCTCAACGACTGGTACGCACAGATGGGACAGCTCATCGACGAGTTCCGCGGTAAGTACGACCAGGACACAGTCCCGACGGCAAAACAGCAATCGTGACAATCTGTCTCGGCGGTCGAACCCCCTGGACTAGCCTCTTTCGACACGCTCCATGCAAACAGTCGTGGGAGTCGCTACCAGTCAGACGACGTGGGTGCAACCGCCGGTAGCTGTCGGTAGGCTTTCTACCGTGGCTCACAGCGGATCGAACCCGACACCGACGGCGTCGGCGGCCGCACGCTCGGCTGCCTCGCTGATGTCGAACTCCCTGACGAGTTCGCCATCGCGCACGAGCGGTTCGAGCAACGCGACGCCGTCTTCCGGTTCCGTCCGATCTGCGAGGCCGACGTGGTGGCCGCCATCCTCGGTCCGATACACCTGTTTTTTTCCGCCGAGTTTCCCGCGCTTTGCGGCCGGTTCGCCCTCTACCTCGACGATATCGAGTGCGAAATCAGTCGGGTCCGCGTTGCTGACGTACGACCCCACACCGAACCCCTCGACCACATCCCGGAGTTCGACCATCGTCTCCGGACCAATACCACCACTCGCAAAGACTCCCACGTCCTCGTGTCCGTGCGTGTCTAGCTTCCAGCGTATCTCCCGGAGAATGTGTCTGAAATCACCCCGCCGCGAACTCGTCGTGTCGATCCGAACGCTGTCCAAATCCTCTATACTCCCGGCAGCGCGCAGCGACTCCTCGACCTCGTCGTCGTAGGTATCACACAGCGCAATGCGTGGGACCGACGCATCCACCCCCTCATCGAACGCCTGCCATGCAGCTTCCTGGTTCCCCCGGCCAAAACAGATCATCAGGGCGTGTGGCATCGTCCCGCCGGCCTCCCGGCCCAGTACCTCGCCGGCTGCCACGTTCGAGATGCCATCCAGCCCGGCGAGCAACGCACTGCGTTCGACCATCGGCGCAATCGCGGGGTGGACGTGTCGGGTGCCAAAGCTCAGCACCAGCGAGTCGGGGGCCGCCCGTCGCGTCTCGAGTGCCGCTGTCGCCACGCCGGTCGCGTGGGAAAGAAAACCGAGTAGTGCCGTCTCGAGTCGACAAAACTCGAGATACGGCCCCTCGATCCGTAGGACGGGCCCGCCGTCGAACAGCCGCCCTTCCCGAAGCGCGTCCACGTCCAGGTCCCGGCCGACAAACAGTTGAGCGGCGTCTTTCAGGCCCGCACACAACTCCCAGGAACCGGTGGGAAACTGTGTGGCTGTCACCTCCGCGACGACGTGTGGGTTCCGACCGGCGTGTTCGAGTGACTCGACTGTCCGGTTGAAGTAGGCGTCGGTTACGCGTCCATCGGTGATCGCCTCCTCGGAAACCACGTCGAACTGCGTCATATCCGTAGATTCAACGGGGAACTGGAAAAAGTTGTGTAGTCGTGCCCGACACGCTTGTTATGAACCCGTGTCGTGGACCGCGGACAGCGACTCCCGTGTCGGCGCGTTGACGATTGTCACCGTCCTCTTGTCGGCCGTGACCCGGATCGACCCGCTGAACGGGCTTGACTGCGGAAGCGTCCAGACTGTGTCCGTCACGCGCTTGCCCTCGCGGTACTGGAGGAGCTGTCTGTATCCGCTCAGGAACCGACGGGCGTCGTCCGGGGACTCCCACGCGATCTTCCAGACGTAAGCGGTCTCGTTCCCGCGCTCGTAGGCGCGGAGGCGATCACCCACCCACCCCTGTGTCAGTGCCAGGTCGTAGTTTAGCGGGTCGAAGCGATCGACGTCACCGTCGACGACGTTGAGAAACGCGGCGGGCGAAACCAGCCTCGAGGGGTTTGCACTGTGATAGATCGTGTAGGCGAACATCACCGACAACCCGGCCCGACCGACGACCTCCGATGCTTGGCCGTTGGCCCGTTGTACCTGCGTCCACTGTTCGGTCGAGCGCTCCTCGATGGTGACGTGGCTCGGTTCGAAGGTTCCGTACTCCTCGGGTGTGATTATCTCACGGGTGGTCTCGGGAGGGTCGTCGTAGGCCAGGTTGACCGGTTCCCAGCCCCCACCGTCCCGGAGAGCATCGACGAACGCGGGGCCGTCAGCGTAAGGAAAAAACGAATCCAGATACAGTCCCATGTGGATGTCGGGCTGGTCGCCGCCGCCGCCTCCCCCTGCGGTCGGGTACTCTAAACAGGTCCAGAACTCACCACACCGGTCGTCGTAGGTGTACATAACGTAGTTCGCATCGCCCTCGATGAGAGCGAGTCGGGCCTGGGATCGATCGTGTGTGTCCGTTGCGAGTGTTCCGGTCAGGTCGAACTGCTGATCCTGGAGCGCATGGGTGAGTTCGTGTGCGAGTGTCTGGATGTCGATCCGTGGCGTGTCGCCTGCGGACACGAGCACGATGTCCCCGCTCGCTGTACTGTAGAAACCGCCGACCGTCTCGTCGCGGTTTGTCTCACGCTGTTTGCCCGCGTCCCCGCTGTCCCCGACAAGAAACAGCGCCTCGTCTCTGACCGCTTCGAGCGTCTTCGTGCCAGTCGTACCCGAGGAGCCGTCACCCCCCGACCGCCGATCCCGGAACTGTTCGCGGCTGATCACCTCGATGTCAACCGACTCCTCGAACGGAAGCCCGCGGATGGCTTCGACGCGGGCCATCGTTCGTGCGATCACGGCCTCACGTTCGGTCCGATTGAGCCCATCGGTCGTGTTCACCGCCACCGGATCGTCGTACCAGTACCCGTCGTACCAACCGAGGGTTCCGTTCGTGGGATCACTTCGGTTCTGGGGCACGGTCAGTTTTGTCGTATCGTCGTGTGAGCCCTCGTCGGCCGTGGCGTTTGCAGCTTCCGCCGGGCTCTGTTCGCTGTTGGATGTCGACCCCGACTCCGGATCGCCTGGCTTCTCGGTGGTGTCAGTCCCGTCTGTGCTCTGTTTGCCGTCGTTCGGGGCTTTTGGCCCGCCGTCACTTGGTTGCTCCGGGGTGGTGTCACCCTCCGGGGCGAGTCCGGCACAGCCCGCCAATAACACACATCCGACGACCAACACGAGGAGACCGCGCATACAGGCCGAAGTGGCTGGACGTGTAAAACGCCTTCTTCGCCGGCGGGCGGTCTCCTCCGGGGCCCACCCTCACGGACCGCCGGCGAACAAACTTTTTATTGTACAGACCTGACATCCGGATATGACTCTCGATCCGGAAACCACAGCGGTCGTGATCGTGGACATGCAAAACGGGTTCTGTCATCCCGACGGAAGCCTGTACGCTCCCGGAAGCGAATCGGTGATCGAGGGATGTGCCAAACTGGTCGACCGGGCTCGGGAGGCCGGCGCAAACGTGGTCTACACCCGTGACGTTCATCCGACCGAGCAGTTCGATGGCGCTCACTACTACGACGAGTTCGAGCGGTGGGGCGAACACGTCCTCGAGGGGTCATGGGAAGCCAAACTCGTCGAGGAACTCGACCCGCGTGAGGAGGAGGAAGTGGTGGTCAAACACACCTACGACGCGTTCTATCAGACCCAACTCGAGGGGTATCTCGACGCTCACGGGGTCACCGATCTGGTGTTTGGCGGCACGCTCGCGAACGTCTGTGTCCTGCACACCGCGGGTTCAGCTGGACTCCGTGACTACCGGCCGCTGCTGGTCGAGGATGCGATTGGCTACATCGAAGAGGACGACCGCGAGTACGCCCTCGATCACGCCGACTGGCTGTTCGGCCAGGTCGTCTCGATGGACGACGTTCCCTTCGAGTGACACGGACCGGTGTGCTGTGTCCGGGTCGACCGCGCGCAGTCCGCATGCGAGACGGCACTGATTCTTACCGCTCCGTCTCAGCACTCACAGTCGACGGTCACCGCGACGTCCTCACCGACCTGTAGGTCCACAGTCTCGCCGACGAGTTTGATCCGAAATGAGTCCCGTCCACAAAAGAGGGCAATCCCGGTTACAGGCTTGCCGTTTGCACGAACCGTACAGTCGTGCCAGGTCACGTCCCGACCGGAGACGGTTCCGACCGGTGTCCCGGCCACCGTCGCAGCGTCCCCCTCGCCGAGCAATCCGCCGCCATCGTAGTGTGGAAACCCACCGTCGAGGACGCCGCCGTCGCTTGCCAGGCCGACGAACCCCTCTCCCGGTGTCGGGTGACCTGGACTGTCGAGTCGTGCCCAGGACTCCCCCGTCTCGACGACAGCCCCGGTCCCGTCCCACGGGACGCCCGAGACCCGGATCCCCAGATCGATCCGGAGCGAACCCGATGCGCGGTAGGGGTTCTGTTCGTGTTTCCGGAAGCCAAGGTGGATGTGATTGGGGACCCACGGGGCAAAAAACCCGGCCCGGACGAGTGTCCCCAGCGGGTCGCCGACCGAGACCGTCTGACCCGTTCGGACCTGTGGCTCCACGTGCAGCAATCTGGCAACGTGGGTGCCGGTGTCGACAAGAACGAGATAGTCCTCCGATCTGGCGTAGGGTTTTGGCGGCGCATCGACACTCCGGATACCGATAACCTCCCCGTCGACCGGGGAGGGTGCGACAGACCCCTCCGGGTACAGATCGATCGCACAGCCGCGGTCGTGGGCAACGTATGGCGAGTCATACAGTGTAAAACGGCAGTACCGGGAGAGCACATCCGCGTCCAGTGTGATTGCCATACGCACACTGTCGGCCGGCGTTTCCAAGTGCCCGTCGGTTGGGCCCCGAAGCCGGTCCCGACAGCCCATCGTGACAATTGCCGGGATTCGGAGAGCGCCTGCGGTCACCACGCGAAGGTGCTGGCCACAGATATCACGGAGGCAGAGCTATCAGAGCTCCCAGATAGTGACGGTGACGCCTTCGCCGGCCGGAATTCCCTCGCGGGATTCTGGTATCTCGACCCAACCGTCGGCCGCAGTTACGCTCGATAACATGCCAGCGCCACCGACCCGGACCGGTTCGGCGGTGGGTTCGTCACCCGCTCGATCGATAGTGACCCGTGGGAAGGTCCGTTCACCGGGTGCACTCGGTAGTTTCGTCGTCAGTCGCGCCCGGACCGACGGCTGAGGGATTGGCTCTGTGCCCAGCAGCCAGGCTATCGCTGGCCGGAGCAACTGCACGGCAGTCACCAGACAGGAAACAGGGTACCCAGGGAGGGCCAGAACGGGCGTGTCCTCGACCCGACCGACGCCGACGGTGTGGCCAGGACTTATTTCGACGCCGTGAACCAACATCTCGCCGGTTTCGTCGACGGCTGCGGCCGTCAGATCCTGTTTGCCCCTCGAGGTCCCCCCGGTCGTGACGACGAGGTCGCGGTCGGTGTCGTCCCGAATAGCCCTACAGAGGGTGGCTGTCTGGTCGTCGACCGCGTCCCGGTCCGCGGGCCTTCCGCCCCATTGCTCGGCCAGCAGCGAGAGCAGCGGACCGTTCGTCTCGACGACCTCCCCGCACCCGGGGTTCGTCTCCGGCGCGACCAGTTCTGCACCGGTCGGGATCACACTCACCTGCGGCCGTTCGACGACGGTCACCCTCCCGACGCCTGCGGTACGACACATGGCGAGATCGGAGGGCCGGAGGCGGCGACCGGGGGCGGCCAGGCGGTCGCCCGCTTTCACGTCCGCGCCCACCTGGTCCACGTTCTCGCCGCCGGCGACGGCGTCGTAGACAGCCAGTTCACCATCGTTGTCGTTGACCTGTGTGACACTGACCACGGCGTTGGCACCGCTTGGCACCGGCTTTCCGGTGTGAATCCGCCGGGCTGTCCCGGACTCGACCTCGCCCTCTGTCCGTTCGAGTCGAACCGGCGACCGCTCGCTCGCCTCGAAGGTGTCTCTGGCGCGGACCGCGTACCCATCTACCGCCGCCCGGTCGTAGTGGGGGACGTCCCGCTGGGCGACGGCGACAGCCGCGAGCACCCGCCCGCTGGTCTTGTCGACGGGACGGGTCTCTGTCCGGCCGTGCGCGTCGACGGCCTCCCGGAGTGTCGCCCGTGTGTTGTGCAGTCGCGTCGTTGGCCCCAAGCCTGCATCGTCCATACGGTGGGGTGGTGCCGGGCGGAATAAAATCCTCGGCCGTGCAGGCATCATCCACTACTGCCGCCTGGCAAAGATTCAAATGTGGACCAAGCATTACATTTAGGTGTGCCACTGGTCGATGACTTCGGTCGAGAGGTGACCGGGATCCGCGTCTCCTTGACCGACCGATGTAACTTCGACTGCGTATACTGCCACAACGAGGGGCTGGGGGACACGCGTGGCCCGGCTGACCCACAGGACGAGGAGATGACCGCCGACGAGGTGGTCCGCCTGCTTGAGGTGGTCGCTGAATTCGGCGTCGAGGCGGTCAAGTTCACCGGGGGCGAACCGATGCTCCGGAAGGACCTCGAAGCGATCATCAATCGGGTGCCCGACGGGATGGCGGCCTCGTTGACAACCAACGGAACCTTCCTTCCGGGCCGGGCGACGGAACTGGCCGAGGCAGGTCTGTCGCGGGTCAACGTCTCACAGGACGCCCTCGAACCGGAGGCCTTTGCCCGCCTCACACAGAGTGGGGCCTACGACCGGGTCCTGGAAGGGGTCGAGGCGGCCGTCGAAGCGGGTCTCGACCCGGTAAAACTCAATATGGTCGTCTTCGAACCGACTGCGGGGTACGTTCCGGAGATGGTCGACCACGTCGCCGAGCACGACTCACTCCAGTTACAGCTCATCGAGTACATGCCCGAGATCGCCGGCCACCCCGAGTGGGCAATCGATATCGACCGCGTCCACGACTGGCTCGAGGACCGCGCCGACCGGATCGAACAGCGCGACATGCACGACCGCCGGCGATACTACGTCAGTCCCGAGGACAGTACCGGCGAAGGGATGGTTGAGATCGTCGATCCTGTTGGCAACACCGACTTCTGTGCGAACTGCCAGCGGGTGCGTGTCACCCACGACGGGCAGTTCAAGGGGTGTCTCAACCGCGGCGATGACCACCGCTCGACAGGCGATATGAGTCGCACGGAGATACGTGAGGCGTTCCGCGAGACCGTCGCCAAACGCGTCCCGTACTACGGCGAGTATCTGGTCGAGGAGGACGGCGAGTGGGTCCGCAACGAGGAGTATTTCGAAACCGAACAGCTGCCCGCGGACGATTGAACCAACCACCAGGAGACCACGAGAATGACAGCGAGTGACCACCCACACCACGAAGTGTCGAGCGTCTCGTTTGCAATCGTGACGATATCGTCGAGCCGAACCCTCGAGACCGACGAGTCCGGCGACGCGCTCGCGGAAAGAATCGAAGCCGATGGGATGACAGTCACAGCACGGGAGATCGTCGACGACGATGCGGCGACCATCGGGGCGACCGTCGTTGCGCTTGCAGACCGGGATGACGTCGACGCAATCATCACGAGCGGCGGAACTGGTCTCTCACCGGACGACGTGACCGTCGAGGCACTCGTCCCCCGCTTCGAGCGGGAAATCCCCGGCTTTGGCGAACTGTTCCGGTCTCTCTCCTACGAGGACATCGGTCCGCGGGCGTTGCTCTCGCGGTCGGTTGCCGGCGTCGTCGGTGGTGTCCCGGTCTTCTGTCTCCCCGGAAGCAAACAGGGGGCGATGTTCGGGACGGAAGAACTCATCTTGCCCACGATCGCGCACGTCCTCGGGCACGTCCAGGGCCACTCCTGATATGACAGAAAACACCGCTGAAGACCTCACGCACGTCGAAGACGGCGACGCACAGATGGTCGATGTTGGCGACAAGGCCGACTCGAAACGGCGGGCGGTCGCCCAGGGGACCATCCGTCTCCAGCCTTCGACCGTCGGGTCCATCCGGGACGACGGGATCGGGAAGGGCGACGTGCTGGCGACGGCCCGCATCGGCGCGATACAGGCGGTCAAACACACGTGGGAATCGATTCCACTGTGCCATCAGATACCCATAACGAACGTCGAGACGGCCTTCGACGTGGGGGCGGAGTCGGTCACGCTGAGGGTCACGGTCGAGACTGTCGGCAAGACTGGCTGCGAGATGGAGGCCCTCGAGGGTGTGACGACGGGCCTGAATGTGGTCTGGGACATGGTCAAGGCCGCAGAGAAAGACGAAAACGGCGGCTATCCCGCGACGCGACTCGACGACATCGAGGTCGTCGAGAAATCGGTCGACCGCGGGTCTGCCGAGTGACAGCGCGCTCGCCAGCGACGTGAGGCTGGGTCGGCAAGGAAAGCGCCCTTGCCGGCGAGGTGAAACTGGGTCGGTCGACACCCATCTCAGCAGAGTACTGTCAACGACGACTCGTAGCGGCCCTCCGCTGGTAGCCCAGTTCCACAGAGCTTTCCTAAAAGTCACCGGCGGTGTATCCGACGACATCGTCGAATTCAAACTCGTCTATCGCCGCTTCCAGCCTGACGAGTCCGTCCTTCTCACGACGGTCCTGTGCAGCGACGAGCGACACGTCCTGTTCTCCGAGTCCTACGAAAGAAACGTCTAGACTGTCGGCGGTCCGGCAGAGCGCGAGACCCGCGTCCGCGCGCCCGGAGGCGACACTCCTGGCGGCCGATTCGAGCCCCGGCAGTTCGCGGTGATAGCCCTCGATGTCCTCGCCGTCGACGCCCGCGTCGGTTAGTGCCGTCTCGAAGGCGTCGCGGAGCCAGACGTCCTCGTCGAGGTTGGCGAACTGGCAATCCGGCAGATCGGCGAGACCGTCGAGGGTAGTTCCGTCCCGAACTGCCAGCCCCCACTCGCGTCGCCAGCGTCCAAGAACGTCGCCGTCGACCGGCGAGGATCCGGTGGCGATCAGAAGATCCGGAATACCGTCGGTGAACCAGCGCTGTGCGTCCATCCTACCCAGGGCGAGATGGCGGGGGGCAGCGAGGGTATCGAACAGGTCGAATGCGACAGGATCCGCCGCGCCGACGACGAGCAGGGAGGGCAGTGGCGCGTCGGGGTCGAACAGTTCGACGGTCGTCTCGTCACCCTTCGAGAGCAAGGTTCGTTCGGGGTCCATTTGAACGACGCCGTCGGCCTCGGCCAGTGTCGTCGTTGCACCGCTACCCTTTGCCAGGGTGTGTGCGACCAGCGAGCCCTCGCCGTCCTCGACGAGGCCGACGGGCAACAGGCGCAGGCGGCCGCCGTCGTACCGGTAGCGGGTCCCGATAGTCGCATCGACGGTCGCCGCTGCCGGTTCCGGCTGGCCGACGGCCGCTCTGAGACGGGGCGCGACGAACACCCGGAAGACTGTCATCGCCGACACCGGATAGCCCGGCAGGCCGACGTACGGGGTCCCGAAAACCCGCCCGACGAGCAGCGGCCGACCGGGTTTGAGCGCCACACCGTGAACCAGCACCTCCCCGTGTTCCTCGATCAGGTCGTAGAGCACGTCCGCCGTTCCGGCGCTGGTCGACCCCGAGGTGAGCAGGAGATCGGTTTCCTCGGCGGCCTCTGCAAGCGACACCCGCATCGTCTCGGGGTCGTCGGAGGTGGTCGTGAACTGCTGGGGGTCGCCACCGGCGCTCTCGATGGCTGCGGCCAGCGCGTTGGTGTTCACGTCGTAGATCTCGCCGGCCTCCGGCCGGAGCCCGTTGCCGGGCTGGACCAGCTCCGCTCCGGTGGAGACGATACCGACCCGTGGTTGCCCCACGACCGGGACACGCTCCCGACCAACTGCCCCGAGTAGGCCGATGTGGCGCGGGTCGAGCAGGGTACCAGGACCGATCGCGCGGGCGCCACTGGCGATGTCTGCCCCGCGGGGCATGACGCTGTCACCGGGGGTGACGGCCGTCCGCACGTCCACTGCCGTCTCACCTTCGGTGGTCCGCTCGACGGGTACGACCGCGTCTGCGCCCGGGGGCAAGACTGCACCTGTCGCGATCTGGAGCGCCTGCCCTGCGTCGATTTCCTCCGCGGGCTCCTCCCCGGCGTGGACAGTTCCCGTGACCGACAGTTCGATAGGGTCGGTCTCGGTTGCGCCGAAGGTGTCTCTGGCGCGGACCGCATACCCGTCCATCGCCGCCCTGTCGAAGCCGGGGACATCGATGGGGGCGTCGATCCGTTCGGCGAGTACACGCCCCTGTGCCGCACTGAGTTCGACCGACTCCGGGCCTGTAGATAGCTCGAACGTGTCGATAGCCTCCTCGACGGCAGCAGGGTCGGAGAGATTGCGAAACTCGCGGCGTGTCATAGATCGGGTTGGTGGGCCGGCAAAATCAATCTGGCTATTCCTGGGATCGGCAACAGGTACAAGCACAACTCGGTCCAACGATTTGGTATGAAAGTAGTTGGCATCCTCGGCCCCACGGATGCAGGCAGGCCGACGCTCGTCGAACGCCTGATCGACCGCCTCGACGCCCGAGGCAGGGTCGGAACAATCACATGTACTGACTCCGAACCCGACGTTCACACTGTCAGCACGGATACTGCCGACCACCGGGCGGCCGGTGCCGCCCGGACGGACGTCCTCGCGCCCGGGGGGTGGTTCGCCCAAGGCGACAAGCGGACCCTCACGGACGTGCTCGATGCCCTTGCAGTGGCCTGTGACTACGCGGTGGTGGAAGGTGCAACTCGGACAGGGATTCCGAGAATCGTCATCGGCGGGAACGACGAGACGGAAGCTGACATCGGTGATGTCCTCCTCTCGGCGCCAAACCGTACCGACCTCGACATCGACGAGGTAGTCGCGGCCGTCGAGTCGGTCGAGCCCTACGAAACGCTGCCCTCGCTGGTCGACCGGATCAAAGGTGCCCCCGAGACGGAACTGGCGGGTGCGA
>JAQCMX010000246.1 GCA_028274885.1 Haloarculaceae archaeon | reverse complement strand
ATTGTATCAACTCATCCGACACGAAAAAGCGTTATGAAGTGTCAGACGCTGGTCTGACACGTATCAGTTCTCCGGCAGACCCACTCGCTTGGCGGGCACAGTTTCACAGAAATTACAAGGCGGATGCCACGGGGCTTGACCCCGAGGTTGTTGACAGTTGGGTGTCACAGACCGGAACTCTCAGATTCGTTTTCCCGGGGGCATCGACGTTGCAATGACATCCTCCGCGCCGTAAACGGCGCGGCTTCTCAAGCTTTGGGATATTATGGTTCGCGGTTCGCCTGCTCTTTTGGGGTTACTCGCCCCGTGGATTTGTCGAACAGGCGTACCGCTGGCTGTGCCATCCAGCCGTTATCCCTATCTCCCCCGTCACAGGCGAGACTCGGGAGTACACCGACAAACCTCGGCGTTCACGTCGAGGTAGGTGATTACGAGCCGGTTGGCAGTCATCGTCCGGTGGGTACCGGTCTGGCACGGCCGAGCGGACCGACAGCGGATCTTTTCTGGTCGGTCTGATTACATGATGTACACGGGTGCCTCAAGACGGCCGACCAGTGTGTGTGGACAGACTCCGGCGGCCCGAACCGGTTCGACCGGGCGAGGAACCCTCGGCACGAGTCAATGTCGTCGATCTGGAGCCGTGGGACGAATCACGGGGTCTGGTCCGTCAACTGGTTGAAACGACGAACCAGAACGGGACACCCGTTTTTCGAATGGAGCCGTCCGTCCTCTACCGGCGACAGGCGTGATCGGCTGTCTCGCAGCCGTTGCCGGTGACAGAGCTAATCGAGAAGCGGTCGCGCCGAGTTGGTCACCACGAGGGCGCTGCTCGTTGCCATTGCGACTGCGGCGAAAAGCGGGTTGATCAGGCCGAGGACAGCGAGCGGGATCGCAACCCCGTTGTAGAGAAACGCCCAGCCGATATTTTGTTTGACACGAGCGTTTGCAGCCCCCGAAAGTTCAAACACAGTCTCGAGGGTGGCGAGGTCGTCGGTCACGATGGCGACGTCGGCTGCGTCCGCGGCCAGCGCGGTCCCGCCCCCGAGTGCGATTCCGAGGTCCGCGGTCGCAAGTGCCGGCGCGTCGTTCGTTCCGTCACCGACCATCACCGTCTGCCGATCCGCACCCAACTGTGCGACGGTTTCGGCCTTTGCCTCGGGCGGGACGCCGGCGAACACGTGGTCGACCGCAGGATGGTCACCCACGGATTCGGCGGCACGCTGGTCGTCGCCGGTCAGGATCGCCACCTCGGTATCCTCGCCAAGTGCGGTGAGTGTCTCCTCCCACGCCTCGCGGGGGCTGTCACCAACGACTGCGACGCCTGCTGCCGTCCCCTCGGAGCCGACGACGACCGGGACGTTGCCAGCCTCGCGGGCCTGGGCAACGGGACTCTCGACGTGTGCCGGGAGCTCCCAGCCTTGCTCTTTGAACAGGTCGGGGTGGCCAACGAGCATCTCCGTGCCGTCGACGGTTCCCCCGACGCCCGTGGCGTAACTCTCGAAGCTCTCGACTCGTTGTCTGCCCGCTGGCGGGTCATCCGTGGTCTCTCTGGGTCTTGCGGCCCCGCCGTCTGTCGTGGCCGGACCCGGATCGAAGGCCTCGGTAATGGCTGTGGCGATTGGGTGTGAGGTCCGTGCTTCGAGCAGGGCAGCCTTGTCGAAGAGGTGTTCCGGCCCCTCCCTGTCGAGGAGTTGCATCTCGCCGGTCGTGATGGTTCCGGTCTTGTCGAAGATGACGATATCGATGTCCCGCAGGCGCTCGAATATCGTCTCGTCGAAGACGACGATCCCGCGTTCGAGGGCCTCCCGAATGCTCGTCGCGATTGCAAGTGGCGTCGCGAGACCGAGCGCGCACGGACAGGAGACGATCAGGACGGTCAGTGCGACAAGCAGCGTAGTCCCGAAACTCGCCCCAAGCAGAAGATTGAGCACACCGACAGCGCCTGCGAGGACGAGCACGACCGGGACGAAAATCGTGGCGAGTCGGTCCGCGAGCTGCTGGATCCCGTGGTTCGCGCTCTGGAGATCCCACACCACGTCGGTGATTCGTCCGACACTGCTCGTGGCTCCATCCCCGACGGTGACGACGAGCGAGCCTTCCTTCAGGAGTGACCCGCCGACGACCTCGTCGCCGGTGCGTTTTGGAACCGGCAGGGACTCGCCGGTGACCACCGCCTCGTCGACTGTTCCTTTCCCGTCGTGGACAGTGCCATCCACCGGGACACGCTCACCTTCCCTGACCAGAACCCGCTGGCCGGCCTCGAGGGCATCGACGGAAACGGTCGTCGTCGATCCGTCAGGCACGTACCGCGTGGCGTTCTCGACCTGGGCCTCCGTGAGATCGGCGAGTCGGTCCGTCGCCTTGCGTTTGATCTCGTTTTCGTAGTAACTGCCCGCGGTGACGACCACGATGATGCCGACTGTGACGTCGTAGTAGATGTGTTCCGCGGGCAGAAAGATCGCGAGGGTGCTGTACGCCCAGGCTGCACTCGCGGCGAGTGCGACCAGGAGGTCCATGTTCGGCTGGCGTGCCCGGAGACTGACGTAGGCCCCCTTGAGGATTGGTCCGCCGGTATAAAAGAGGACGATACTCGTCAACAACCCGAGTGTGAGATAAAAGTACTCCGCCGAGGTGCTCGTGATCATCTCCTCGAGAAACTCGGCCGTTTCTGCGGGATAGTAGAGCCCGTTGGAAAAGTACGTCGGGTAAATGACGGCGACGTAGTTGAGCATCACCATCATCCCAAAGACGATACCGACGATCAGTCGCATGAGGGTCTGATCCTCTGCCTGCCGCTTCCCGAGTGGATCGTCGCGGGCGTAGGCGCGGTAGCCGAGACCGGTCAGCGTCCCACGGAGGTCGTCCTCGCCGAGGCTGTCCGGGTCGTGGTCGACGCGGACCGTGTCGGTGATGTAACTCGCGTCGACACAACTCACGGCCTCGTGTGTCGCCGCCTGTGACTCGATGAACGTCTCGCAGGTCGCACAGTGCATCCCATCGACGCGGAGAAACGTCGACTCGTAGTTCGGTGGTGTCTCCCTTTCTCCCGTCTCGAGTGCGGCCTCGACCTCGGCCTGCCCAGCAGCCCCAGGATCAATATCGTCCCGTGCAGCAAGGGTTTCGTGAACGTCCCGACAGCCACGGCAACAAAACCGTGCCCCGTCCTCGGTTTCGATTGTTGTCTCCGGAAGCGGCAGATCACAGAGCGTACAGCCATCGGTCACCGCCGCTCACCCCCTGCTCTGGTCGTCCGGACGAACAGTCCCCGCAGGGGGGCGCGTGACGGTCTCACTTCGAGGGTCACAGTATCTTGATCCGGTTTAGCGACCACAGAAAAAATACACTGTCGATCGGAGTCCAGTCACTCCAACGGGACCTCCTGACACCAGCCGGTAATCCGCCTGGCAGTGGCGGGGTTCGTCACCGCAGTGGTCGCTAATATGTTGTAGCCGTGTCCCACCTGTCCGGAGCACCGTCCCAGGATCACCCACACCCATCCCGGTCGCGCAACCTTGATTGTGGCTCGCGGACAATCCTCAAACAACCGACGGGCGGAGGAGATCGCAGGCATCACCGAAGCGTACGACCGATGACTCGCTACAGCACCTACGTCGAAGACGGGACAATTTACGTCGAGGCAGACGACGGCCCACTCGTGGTCGGCAACATTGGGAGTGCCGTGGATGCAGTCGGTGGGCCATCGTGGACCATCCGGTACTCGGAGGAGTTGAAACGGCGCCATCCGGAGATAGATACCTCGGACGAGGGACTCACAGTTGATGTTGTCGACATGGTCAACGCGATGACCCACTCCGGACGGTTCGTCGAGACACTCGCTGCCCATCCTACCGACCCGCCGGAGGGGGAGGAGATCTCACCCCGTCTCGGCCTGTTCGTCGGGAAACTACTCGAGAACCTCGAGAGTGGCGTCGATTAATCCGATTTCAGGTGAATCTACCTCATCGCCGTCCAGCGGTCACAACAGTGTCTCGACAGCATCCAGCACGGTCGCTTTGACGGTCTCGCGTGATTGAGACGCATCGATGCGGACGAACCGCTCGCGCTCTGCCTCGATGAGTCGTTCGTAGTTGTCACTGACCTGTTCGAGATACGCTGCAGTTTCAAATTTGTTGGCCGCACCGCTGCGCTTTGCCCCTGTCTCGGGATCGATATCGAAATACAGCGTGACATCCGGTGGCCGCGTCCATGGCTCGTGGATCCCCTGGACGAACCGCATCGGACGCTCGAATCGCCCGGCCAGCGTCGCCCCTTGGTAGGCGTACCGGGAATCAGAGTACCGGTCCGAGACGACGAGATCACCGCGGTCGAGTGCAGGCGTGACCGTGTTTGTGATGTGGGCTGCGTGGTCGGCGGTGTAGAGGAACAGTTCCGCCAGCGGATCCGCGTTGTCGTCGGCAATCGAGTCCCGCACAGCGTCGCCGTACCACGAATCGGTCGGTTCCCGGGTGAACGTCGTGCCCTGGGGCACCACCGCGCTCTCCTGAAGCGCCCTCCAGCAGGTCGTCTTGCCGCTTCCGTCTACCCCTTCGAGTGTCACGAGCATCTCCGGATCCTACTGGTACTGGTGGCGACCGTGGTGGAATATCTTTCGCTCGCGGGGCTGTCCGTTGGCTCAGATCTCAGCCCTGAGCAGTTCTATCGGCCAAATTGTTTTTGTACCCCACCGTCCAGGTTTATCTTGCTATGTCGGACGAGGGAGACGAGCCGGATTTCGACTCGGTGTTCGGGGAGTGTTACTGGATACTGTGTGGGCAGTTTGGCTCCTCGAGAGCAGAGCGACTGAAGTTTGCGATTATCGCGATCGGAGTGGGAACCGCGATTCTCACGCTGACAGCAGCAACGACAGCGATCCTGGTCAGCCTTGAGAATTGGCCGGTTGCACTTTTCCTTCTGACCCTCGGGGCCGGAGTACTTATTTTCTCCTGGTTTGTCGGTCTCAATCGGTTTGACGAACTGATCCTCTCGGATGGCTGATCGTTCGAAAAATCCGTCCGTAATACGACGCGCCTTCGATGTGATCTGCGTGTGAATGTTCCCGATTGTGTGCGTTCGCGTCGTCTATTGGCAATGTCGAACTGTGCACTTTTTGTAATCGGGCGACGTATGATCGATCATGGATGGAACGCTCGATCACGTCATGATACGCGTTTCGGATCTCGAACGATCCCTGGAGTGGTACGAGACGCACCTGAACTACGAGAAAAAGGGGCGCTACGAGGGGGATGGGTTCACTATCGTCTACCTGGGTCCGGAGGGGATGCACGAGGACGGAGCGATGCTTGAGATAACCCACAACGAGGGGGAAACGCCCGAGATGGGCGATGCGTGGGGACACATCGCAGTCCGGGTGCCGGAGGGGGAGCTTGTGGCCGCCTACGACCAACTGATCCAGCAAGGGGTCGAGGAGTACCGCGATCCCGAGTCCTGTGGCGGCCGCTATGCCTTTGTCACCGACCCGGACGGTCACGAAATCGAGATCGTACAGCGCGATGTCGGTGCACGCTGGAGCTTAGATCACACGATGATACGGGTAGCAGACGCAGAGGAGGCGCTTGGCTTCTGGACGCGGGCGTTCGAATATCAGGCGGTCGGTCGCTGGGAGGCAGACACGTTTGCGAACTACTTCGTCGAGCCACGAGACGCGGCCCCCGAGGGGATGGCTGTCGAACTCACCTACAATTACGACGGGCGAAGCTACGAGTTCGGTGACGCCTGGGGCCACCTCTGTGTCAGAGTCGACGACCTGCACGAGGACTGGGACCTGCTACTGAAACGGGAGGCCAGGGAGTACCGCGATCCGGAGTCGTGCGACGATATGTACGCGTTCACCACGGATCAGGACGGCCACGAGATCGAACTCCTGAACGCCTCCCGGGTCCGCAGTTCGGATTCCGAATCGCTCTTTCCGTTCTGATACGATCGTTTGTGACTGTCCGTCGACGCCTGCTGTCGATCGCCCGCAGCCACGTTTATCCCCCTTCCAACCTACCGTGTGGGTATGGACGTACTCCTCGCCGGCGGAACCGGTTTCATCGGACGGAATCTGTGTTCGGAGTTGACCGATCGGGGCCACAATGTGACGGCGCTGGCCCGTGATCCGGACCCCAAGGAACTTCCGGACGGGGTCGAGACTGTCATGGGTGACGTGACCGCCTACGACTCCATCGAACCCGCGTTTAGTGAACAGGATGTGGTGGTGAATCTCGTGGCGCTCTCGCCGCTTTTCAGACCCTCGGGTGGCGACGAGATGCACGACCGGATTCACCGCGGTGGGACCGAGAACTGTCTGCGGGCAGCAAAGAACAACGACGTCGATCGGTTCGTCCAGATGAGCGCACTCGGCGCTGATCCGGATGGCTCGACTCACTACATCCGTGCGAAAGGACGAGCCGAACAGCTCGTTCGCGAGTCGGACCTGGAGTGGGCTGTTCTCCGACCGTCCGTGGTGTTCGGGGACGGTGGTGAGTTTATTTCGTTTACCCGGAAGCTAACACCACCGGTAGTGGCCCCGCTACCGGGAGGGGGAAAGACGAAGTTCCAGCCGATCTATGTCGGGGATCTCGTCGAAATAGTTGTAGCGACGATCGAAGACGAGACCCACACCGGCAGGACCTACGACATCGGCGGTCCACAGGTTCTGCGCCTCGCTGATATTGCCAAACTGACACGAAACGCCAGCGGCGGATCCGTGTCGGTCCTGCCGGTTCCGATGGCCGCCGCAGAGGTCGGATTAAAACTTGCCGGACTGGTCCCGGGATCCCCTCTCGGAGCCGACCAGTACAGGTCGTTACAGTTGGACAATACGACCGACGACAACGACATCACCGCCTTTGGAATCGATCCGGCGGAGTTGACCAGACTCCCCGCGTATCTCGGTGTCGACGAAACGTAGGCACTACCCATCGCCAGTAGTATCAAACAGCTGACTAATAGATCGGCACGTGCCATCACCATCGGGACCGGTAACCGGACAAAACACTTAACCGTATAATGCTACACTTTGTCCGTATACCGAGATATGAAACTCGCGATGATAGGCTTCGGGCAGGCCGGCGGGAAGATTGTGGACAAGTTCCTGGAGTACGACGAGCGGACCGGGAGCGGGATCGTCAAGGCTGCAATCGCTGTCAACACGGCCAGACCTGACTTGCTCGGACTCGAACGGATTCCACAGGAGCAACGGGTGCTGATCGGTAAGGCTCGCGTCAAGGGACACGGTGTGGGGGCGAAAAACGAACTCGGTGCGGAGATCGCCGAGGAGGATATCGGCGAGATCCAAGCGGCGATCGACAACATTCCGGTTCACGAAGTTGACGCATTTCTGATCATCGCGGGTCTGGGCGGCGGGACTGGCTCTGGGGGATCGCCGGTACTAGCCAAACATCTCAAGCGCATCTACACCGAACCTGTCTATGGACTGGGTATTCTGCCCGGCAGCGACGAAGGGGGGATCTACACGCTCAACGCCGCGCGGTCGTTCCAGACGTTCGTCCGTGAGGTCGACAATCTGCTCGTGTTCGACAACGACGCCTGGCGCAAGACCGGCGAGTCCGTCGAAGGGGGGTACGAGGAGATCAACGACGAGATCGTTCGGCGGTTTGGCGTCCTGTTTGGCGCCGGCGAGGTCGACGCTGGCGACAACATCGCAGAGAGCGTCGTTGACTCCTCGGAGATTATCAACACACTCGCAGGAGGTGGGGTTTCGACGGTGGGGTACAAAGCCGAGCGGGTGAAAGAAGAGTCCTCGGGTGGTCTTCTGTCGCGGTTCAAAAGCGACGAAAGCAGTCAGATGGACAGCGCAACCATGACAAGCCGGATCGACTCGCTGGTCCGTAGGGCTACACTGGGTCGTCTGACACTCCCCTGCGAAGCCGAGGGGACAGAGCGGGCCCTGGTGGTCGTCTCCGGCCCGCCCAAGTATCTCAACAGGAAAGGGATCGAGCAGGGGCGCAAGTGGCTCGAAGAGCAGACAGACAGTATGGAGGTGCGCGGGGGTGATTACCCGCTCCCGGAGCCAAACGTAGCCGCCGCGGTGTTACTCTCCGGGGTACACGATGTCCCGCGGATCAAGGAACTCCAGCAGGTGGCAATCGAAGCACAGGAAAACATCGACAGTATCCAGCAGGAGAGCGAAGAGAATTTAGAGACCTTGGTCGAAGATGAGGAAGATGAGTTGGACCCACTATTCTAAGGCGATTGTGATCGGGGTATTGCTCGCCGTTTTGCTGACTACGGCCGGAACAGCAGCGGCGATTTCGTTTACGGGCGAGGCACCCGATCCCGCGGACGCGGGCGAGGAGGTCACGATGGAGGTAACCGTCGAAGAGCCGTTTACAGGCCAGCCAAACCAGTGGACCCTCCGGGGGGAGACTGATCTCGAAAACGCAAACTGGTTTATCGAGGTCCGAGATACCGGTGGAAGCATCGTCGAACAACAGGAACCCGGTGGTGACAGCGTCGAACAGGCCCTCAACGCTGAGGACGGCACCACCGAAGTGACGATTGAGGTTTCGGGTGAAATCCCGGAGATAGATGAAGAGGAGCTCAATTACGAGAACATCGACGAGGAACGGTACACAGCTCTCGAACTTCTGCGGACCGATGATGGCCAGACGACCCTAGAGACCTGGCGCTCTCACCGCTGGCAGGCGAACTCCAGACACGAGGAAGCCCGACAGACACTCGATGACGCGAGCGACGCCCTCGAAGGTGTCAGCGACGAGAGTATCCAGGCGGACTTCGACAACGCAAAGGCGTTTTACAATCAGGGTGACTTCGACAGAGCGATTAGCCTGGCCGAGGACGCTCAAACACAGGCCGAACAGGGTGGTGGAGGCGATCAGCTGCTGTTGATCGGTGGCGGCTTGATCGTGGTGCTCCTCCTCGCGGGCGGCGGCGTTTACTACTACCGCTCGGGCGAAGACGACAGCTACAAACTCCAGTAGCCGATGCACGCTATCGTTCCGTTCGACGCCCGCGACCCCAAAACCCGGCTCGACGACCTGCTCGTCCGGGAGGAGCGCAGATCGTTCGCACAGGAGATGCTCCAGGACGTCCTCGAAACACTGGCTGCGGTCGACCTCCACCCGGAGGTACTGTCGACAGCACCCGTCGACTGTGCATACCCCGTGCGTGTGGATGAGCGACCGCTGACGGTTGCTGTAAACAGCGCCTTCGAGAAGCACTGTCCGGTCGTGGTCGTCATGGCGGATCTGGCTCTACTGACGCCGGGGGCCTGTGAGCGACTCCTCGCACCCGAAGCGGACGTCGTGATCGCGCCCGGACTCGGCGGCGGGACCAACGCACTGGTTGTGCGCCACCCTGAGTTCCAGGTCGATTATCACGGAGTCTCATTCCGCGATCACCAGGAACAAGCGCGGGCCTGTGACGCGGCGCTCACCACGGTCGATTCCTTCCGACTCGGGGTTGATGTCGACACCGTGGGCGATCTGCTGGAGGTGCTCGTACACACCGACAGACGAGCCGCCGATTGGCTCCGGGACGCCGGAATCAGTTCCCAGGTCGTTGATGGGAAACCGACCGTTACGAGAGAATAGCTTCCCGGATGAGACGACCCAGGTGTTCTCGCTGCCCGACACAGAACCCCGACCGAGTCCGCGTGAGCAAGGATTTTTACTCTGAGAGTCCGTAGATAAGGTTGCACGGGCCGACCCGTGCAGCGGGTACGCATGTCGTGTCGCGCACCCGCAACTGTGCCAGATCCCACCGCTCTTGGCACTGTGATGCCGGCCTTTCTGTCGCCGGCTTCCCAAAACACATTTGAGGTTCGCGCCTGGATTGTCTATCAGTGATACCCGGCGCAGACGACTACGACATACGCCTCGATATTTCTACAGAGGAGATAGACCGACTGGTTTCGGTCGGACCCGAAGACGTGTCGGCGGCCACAGAGCTATCCTTTTGTCGGAACGTTTTCATACCGCTCACGACGGCTTGCCGGTACACGTGTACGTACTGTACGTACTTCGATCCGCCAGGGCAAGCCTCGTTGCTCTCCCC
>JAQCMX010000244.1 GCA_028274885.1 Haloarculaceae archaeon | reverse complement strand
ACTTCGGTAGAAGCGCCGAGGGTGAGATTTGAACTCACGAGTCCTCTCGGACACCTGCTCTCGAGGCAGGCGCCTTGGCCGGGCTAGGCTACCTCGGCTCATTCACGGCTACCGCAGTCGCGTGTTTATCCGTTTCGGTTCGATAGACTGCCAGCCTGTGGCTATCTCCCGGAAAAGGACGACTAATCCAACAGTACGGCTACGCTACGGAGGCTTTATGATCTGATCCCTCCACCGATAGGGTATGTTCGATTCGTTCGGTCCCAGGATGGGATTCGCTGGCGGTATGACGTTTGGACAGTTAACACAGGATCTACTCCGTGAGGGGGGGGGAGTTACGGCGAGTGGTCGAAAGCCGCCGTCGAGGTTGCCACCAGCACACAGGCGAGCTATCGCCACCACCTTGAGGACACTGACGCCCCGAACACACGGGAACTTGCCCGCGATTTAGACATGCTTGGACGGGAGGCCCAGCGACTCGCGATCATCGCCGAGAACAGAAACTTCGGTGAAACGGAAGTCGAATTGACGGGGCGTCTCGATAAACTCTGTCTGCGCTATACGGATGGGGCCCCAAACACCGACAGAACACCCGCCGAGTTGCTCCACGAGGAACTGCCGGCACTGGTCTCGGAGGTTTTCACGACACTCGACGAACAGACCGCAGCCTAACAGTGTCCGTTGCGAGAACGGGGTAATCGTTCACAATCCGGCCGACAACCGTTGTCCGCGCGGCCGTTTGCATCATTATTATATAATGTGTTATAACGATTCGTTTATGACTACGGAAATTCCTTTGGGCTATATGCGCCCGAAAGACATCAAAAACGAATTGGAATTGTACGAATGTTCAAATTGTGGGAAGCGCGTGGAGTCGGCAGAAAGACGAGTCTGTAGAGCGTGTGGCGGCGCGCTTTTGAACCTGAGCAAGCCACGGGATCTGTGACCAGTCGTCGGCGCCATCCTCCGGCACTGCTTCCAACGCCGTGGTCAGTCGTTTTGTTCCGGTTCACCGTAGCCGCCACCGCCGGGTGTTTCGACGGTGATTGTCGTCCCTGCAGGAACCTCGCGTGTCACCTTCGGCGGGAGTGTCTCACCGTCGAGTAGATTCCGACCTGGGTTCCCATCGCAGCCCCCGGCAACGCCTCGCGGAGCGTGTCTGCGTCGTTCCGTGAGCAGCGACACGGTAGCATCGACCTGGACGGTTACCGAACGAACGAGACCGTCACCGCCCCGGAAGCGGCCGTCACCGCCGCTTCCTTCGCGGAGTTCGTACGTCTCGACACGGAGCGGATACGCGCGCTCGAGGGCTTCGACAGGTGTGTTTTTTGTGTTTGTCATCCCGACCTGGACTCCCGACTGACCGCCGCAATCGGGGTTGGCACCGGCACCGCCGCCGATTGTCTCGTAGTGGGTAAACGAGGGCGAACCGATAACGAGATTGTTCATCGTTCCCTGTCCCTGTGCGGGGACGCGACCGGGTGCCGCCTCGGCCAGCGCGGCGAAGACGACATCCGTGACGCGCTGGCTCGTTTCCACGTTCCCGCCGACGACGGCCGCGGGTGGCTGTGGATCGAGCAGAGAACCCGCAGGTGCTCGGACCGTGATGGGTTCGTAGCAGCCGTGGTTGGGGGGGATGTCGGGATCGGTCACACACCGGATAACGAAGTAGACTGCACTCTTTGCGACCGAAAGCGGGGCGTTGAGGTTACCTGCTACCTGCGGCGCAGTCCCGGAAAAATCAACCTCCAGGGAACTGCCATCGACAGTGATCGTAACCTCGATCGGGATATCCTCGCGAACGATCCCGTCACCCTCTAGGGCATCGCTTGCGCGATAGGTGCCATCCGGAATGTCCTGAACTTCGGCCGCGAGTCGCCGCCGCGAGTAGTCGATGACCGCGTCGAACGCCTCGAGAACGATGTCGCCACGCTCTGCGATCAGATCGGACAGTCGGATTTCCCCGCGGTCGTTTGCCGCCAGCTGTGCGCGCAGGTCTGCCCGACGTTCGACCGGGTTCCGGACGTTTGCGAGCAGCAACTGCTCGATGTCCTCCCGTGGCTGGCCACCGGCGACGAGCCGTACCGGCGGGATCCGAACACCTTCCTGGTATATCTCCCGGGAGTCGGCCGGCATACTCCCCGGACTTTGTCCCCCGACATCAGCGTGGTGGGCACGCGAAACCGCGTACGCAACTATCTTTCCTTCGTGAGTTATCGTCGAGACCAGAGTCACGTCCGGGAGGTGAGTCCCGCCGCGGAACGGATCGTTGAGCACGAACACGTCACCGGGATCGGGATCGCGTGCGAGCACGGCGTCCACTGCACCGGGCATCGCACCGAGGTGGACTGGGATATGTTCTGCCTGTGCAACCATTCGTCCCTCGGGATCGAAAAGCGCTGTCGAGCAGTCTTGCCGTTCCGTGATATTTGGGGAGTAGGCCCCGCGGATCAGGACCCGTCCCATCTCCGTCGCGATCCCCTCCAACCGGTTTCGCAACACTTCCAGTTCGACCGCGTCGAACGCCACAGACTCGGGGCCACTACACATACCGCCACCACCCCACTGGCAGGTCGGCCAGACGTTGTGTCACACAGCCACCTCCAGTTCGAGTGTCCCCTTATTATCGACTGAAACATGCCAGTCCGGAGGCACGACGACAGTGCTTTCGCCGCCCTCGAAGATCGCCGGTCCCTCGACGCTCGTCCCGACCGGAAGCTTCGTTCTGTCGTAGACCGGTGTTTCGACGAACGCTTCATCGAAGTACGAGCGACGGGTGTCTTTTGACTCCGAGCGATTTCCTTCGTGAGTAATATCCGGGCTCGAACCGCGAACGGTCGCGGTCGCCCGGATAGTGACCAGTTCGACGGCTTCGTCTTCGAGTCGGTAGCCACGGCGTCGCTCGTGAGTGTCGTGGAACTGTGCCTCGACCGTCTCGGGGACGAAGGGGACCGGAACGTCCACGGTGAGTTCGTGGCTCTGTCCCGCATACCGGACGTCCGCGCGTCGATCGATCACAGCCCTCCTGGGGTCATCCGTCGTCGCCTGAAGTCGGTCCGTAAGTTCCTGATACTGGGCCTCGACGGCGTCGGGATCAACGTCGGCGAACGATCGCCGGTGAGTTCTGGACGCGTCGTGGCGTTGGTCGGCCGCGAGCAGTCCTAGTGCGGACAGTACACCGTTTGCGCGCGGGACAGTGACCTCCTCGATACCCAGAGTCTCCGCCAGAAAGGCGGCGTGCATAGGACCGGCACCGCCAAAGGCTACGAGTTCGAAATCGCGCGGGTCGTGGCCCCGCTCGACGGTCACCGCACGGATCGCGCGCGCCATCCGCTCGTTTGCGACACGACAGACACCGCGGGCCGCCCGGAGCTCACTGTCCAGATCGGCCGTTTCTGCGAGAGCAGCCAGTGCGTCACGAGCGGCGTCTGTCTGAAGTGGTAGTGTGCCCCCGAGTGTGGCGTCCCCGCCGAGATAGCCGAGCAACAGGTTCGCGTCGGTGACGGTTGGCTCCGTTCCACCCTTTCCGTAGCAGGCGGGTCCGGGCTCCGCGCCAGCAGAGTCGGGTCCGACGCGCAATGCCCCTCCATCGTCGATCCAGGCGATCGACCCCCCACCCGCCCCGACTGTCTCGACATCTACCATCGGGACGTGTACCGGGTAGCCACCGACCGCTGCGGTCGTCGTTCGTTCGATACTGCCGTCCCGCACCAGCCCCACGTCAGTCGAGGTCCCGCCCATGTCGAAGGTAATAATCCCCTCGTGCCTTTGATCCTCGAACAGGGAGGCACCGACGACGCCTGCTGCCGGACCAGAGAGGATCGTTCGAACCGCGTTTTCGGAGAGGATCCCTGCGTCCGCAATTCCGCCGTTCGATTGCATGACGCGGGGTGTTGGCAGACCGCGGGCTGTCGCACGCTTGGCCAACCGATCGAGGTAGGAGGCGATCACCGGGGTCACGTAGGCGTCTGCCGCTGTGGTTGCTGTCCGTTCGTACTCGCGAAACTCCTGCAGGGTCTCGTGGGAGGTGGTGATCTCTGTGTCGGTGTTTTCACTGAGAAATGACCGTACAGCGCGTTCGTTCTCCGGTGTCACGTCCGCGTGGAGAAAGGAGATGGCGATACTCTCTACCTCGTCGGCGAGTCCCTCGACGAGTCGTTCGAGGGCCGAATCGTCGGGGGTTTTTTCGATCCCCGCTGGCGTTGCACGCTCGTCGATTTCGTGGCGGCGATGGGCCGGGATGAGTGGCTCCGGCCGTGACACTGTGGGATCGTAGAGTGACGGTCGATTCTGTCGGCCGATCGCAAGTACGTCCCCGAATCCAGCGGTTGTGACAAGTGCTGTCGTCGCGCCATCCGATTCGAGCATCGCGTTGGTTGCGACTGTCATCGCATGCCGAAACTGCTCGATGTCCTCGGGGTCGATTCGGGCACGTTCACACGCTCGGTCGATCCCATTGAGGACGCCCTCACTCTGGTCGTCGGTCGTCGGCACTTTGAGGCTCGTGAGTTCGCCTTCCGCGAGGACCACCACATCGGTAAACGTGCCGCCCACGTCGACGCCAAGTCTGATGGCCTCGTCTGTTACCATACGGGATCTCACGGTCTGGGCAAAAATAAACGATTGCCGTCGTGTCTCTCTTTGCATGGCGACTCGAGGGGGTGTCTGTGCTGTTACACAGATTTTAAGTTAGAGAAAGAAGCCATGCTGCCTATGTCGAACGCGAGGATCGAACTCGCAGACGCGTACGATGGGAGTGGACGTGACGGCGGGAGGGTACCACCACCGTTGCCACCAGATGATCCGGAGGCGTGGTACGCGCCGGACGTACAGAGCCAGTACGAAGTTCATCCCGGCGTCGTCGTCACAGTCTCCAGACAGGGTGATGAGTTCAGCTACGAGGTGCGCGAACCGTCGCTGACCGCGTCCGACAGAGACTCACTCGAACGGGTCGAGACACACTTCGAAGACGCAAATCTGGAGCGGCCCCGTACCCGCGAGGGGGCAGTAGAGATAATGCGTGATGGATTCGACCCAAAACACGAGCGTGCCATCGACAGACTCGTCGGTTGCTCACCGGCAGCCCGGCGGCGCATCGGCTATCACGCACTCGCGCGACTGGCCTGCCTCGGGGAACTGACGCCGTACGCACTCGACGACAGCATCGAAGTCGCCGACGCCGGCGAGGATGGGATCGTTGTCCACACGACCGAGTACGCGCCAGCGGTGACTGAACTCTCAGAAAAACCCCGATTCATCGACCGGTTCGCGAGCGAACGACTGGCACGTTATACCGTGTCGTTCCACGAGTTCGAAATTCCGGTAATCCGCTACCGCGAGAACGTGCTCGGAAGCGACCCGTTCACCACGAAGTACGCCGTCCGGGAGCCCGACCTGCTGCCCGGCGACCAGCAGTTCATCAGAGAGTGTAAAGAGCGCATCTGGGAGACCACCGTCGACGGGGTGATCGAAGACGAGATGTCGTTTGTTCGCAACCGCGCCGAGACAATCCTGTCCAGGCGGCTTCAGAGCCGGAACACTCGGGCTTGGATCGACGCGCTCGACTACCGGGTCCGAACGGCACTTGCGGAGTACGACCTCGCGATCCCACCGGTCGACCGGCGGTATGCCCAGGAGCGACTCTCGGATCTCGTCTACTACGTTCTCCGTGACTACGTCGGCTACGGGAAACTCACCATCCCGATTCGCGATCCCACACTCGAGGATATTGAAGCCAACTGCGTGGGTGAACGGATCAAGGTGGTTCCCCGTGACGGTGGTGATACGGAGCGTATCCCCACCAATCTCGCCTTTGAGGAGGAACAGGAATTTATCAATGTTGTTACACAGATTGCGGCGGCGGACGGAACCGAACTCAACGCCAGTACGCCGAGCGCGAAGGTCAACCTCAGTCCGTCGGGGATCGACGAGACGATCCGCTGTGCGGTTGCACTGCCTACGATCAGCGAGGATGGCCCGCACATCTCGATCCGGAAACAGTCAGCCGACGTGTTGACACCCGTCGATCTGATCCAGGCTGGGAGTATCCCCACGGAACTCGTGGCTCTGTTATGGCTGTGTTACGAATACCACGGTGTTGTCCTGTTCTCCGGGCCGACAGGGGTTGGCAAGACCACGATAATGAACGCCCACATGCCATTTATCCCCTTCGAGGATCGACCAATCAGCATCGATGAGGGATCCCGGGAGGTCCGACTGCCCCACGAGACGGGCGTTTCTTTGACGACTCGCGAACACGAGAGCGATCACAAGCGTGTGACGATGGCAGATCTGATGACCGAGTGTAACTACCTCAATCCGGATGTCGAAGTGATCGCTGAGATCAA
>JAQCMX010000241.1 GCA_028274885.1 Haloarculaceae archaeon | reverse complement strand
CCCCGATTTGAACGGGGGACAGCTCGATCTTCAGTCGAGTGCTCTCCCAGTCTGAGCTAAGGCGGCACGGTATAACGCATTCTCACCGACGGCGACAGGAAAAAAAAGGATTTCGATAGCCTGCTCCACCCGGTACAAATAAATGCATGGTTTTATGAACTCTATAGACACAATTACGCCGTCTCACTACTGGCCAGAATCTCTGCTGGACCGGCACCCCGCGAGGACGCCAATCAAACAGAGGGAATCAGGATATAGGAAAGATCACGCACCGACCACGGTGGAGGCCAGTCCATCCACCCACTGTGGATTCACCCTCCGGGCTGTTCTATCTGTAACCCCTTGATTTCGGCCTGTGCGCCGACTGTGACCGTCACTGTAGAGAACTGCCACTCACCATCGACACATCTGTACTCGTCGAAGTAGGAACCTTGCATCCACCACGCATTTCCATGGGGCCCCGTAGAGATGATGTCCAGAACCCACCGAACAGTGGCTTCGTCCCCATCCACATCGATGCGCGGGTGGAACACGTGATGTGCGGAGTACCCGGCCCCGGGTGCCAGATCGGTCTGGATGAACTCTCGGAATTCCTCTTTCCCCTCGAGTCGGTCCATACCTGGCGCCGCACTCGCGTCGAATACGACGTCCTCGGTAAAAAGCGACAGCCATTTGTCCCAGGCCTTCTCGTCCCGATACTCACAGTACCTGTACCGGAGTTCTTTGATTTCGATCCTGTCGTGCACTCGGGAATGGTTCTCCGTCTGATCCATACCCCTCTGTGTGCTGGTGTGAATAAAAATACACCTGATTTTGAAGCTCTGTGAGAACGGAACTGACCAGTCCGGATTGGTAGGTGTCCTCGGACGGTGTTACTCGCTGGGCGTCGTCTCCGGGTTCGATTACTCGACGGATCCGACGCCGGTGATTACAAACCCCTCGGCGCTTTGCTCGTTCGGCCACCAGATGATTTTTTGCCAGTACCCGTTTAGGATGTTCAAATGGGTCACGCGGATCTCGATAGGACTCAACTGGACCGGTATTCCCGACATATTATAATGGACGATATCGGTCCGGAGGGTCAGGCGGCGTTGCTGGACAGTGCAGTTCTCGTCGTTGGTGCTGGCGGATTGGGATCACCTGTCATTCAGTACCTCGCGGCGGCTGGACTCGGCCAACTCGGAATCGCCGATCCCGACATAGTCGAGCGAAGCAATCTTCAAAGACAGACCATCCACGGAAGCGCAGATATCGGTCGTCGGAAAGTCGAGAGCGCCGCAGAGTTTGTCGGAGAGCTCAACGCTGACATTACGGTCAACCGCCACGAACTCCGGGTAACCGCAGAGGTAGTCACCGACCTCATCGCAGACTACGACGTGGTCGTTGACGCGTCCGACAACTTCCCGACGCGCTTTCTCCTGAACGACGCCTGCGTGCTGGCGGACAAACCGCTCTCCCACGGCGCGGTCTACCGGTTCGAGGGCCAGGCAACGACGTTCACCGGCGGTCAACCGTGTTACCGATGTCTGTTCCCCGAAGCGCCGCCGGAAGGATCTGTCCCGAACTGTGCGACCGCTGGGGTCCTCGGCGCTGTCCCTGGGACGGTGGGTGCGATACAGGCAACCGAGGTTGTCAAACTCCTCGTCGGCCACGGCAAGACACTTGAAGAGCGATTCCTGATATACGAAAGCGCGGATATGACGATGGAAACGGTCCCGCTCGAAACCCGGCCGGACTGTCCTGTCTGTGGCACCGGAGGGCTCGAATCCCTCTCCGAGGCCACGTACGCCGAAGACTGTGCGGTCCCGGAGTGATCCGACCGGGCTGTCACTGTCCTATCAGGACCTCACAACCGATTAGTCGACCTTCGTGTCGGTCACTGAGTCACACACCAGGTCCAAATTATGTCCAATCCGTTATACAAGTTAAAAACCACACATCTCCCACGCCAGTAGCTCGCGAGTCTGAAGTCCCATATCGTCGTTTCCAGGTTTCCGACAGGCTTGGATTTGTCCGTTCAGGAGGTCGGTCCGGGACTGAATTCCCGGGATGACGAGGGGTGTCGTACGTGTGGAAAGCCCAAGTCGACAGACGTTGCGGTAGGCGCGCGACCCACCACAGCTTGCAGTGATCGCAGTCGCGGCCCTCCGGCTCGGGCATGAGGGCGTTGGAACCCACGACCACAACCCCACTGCCGGCCGTTTACAAGTTACAAACCCCACGCAGAACCGAGGGATAGAATGGGCTCGGAGGGATTTGAACCACAGTCGTTTCGCGATGCTCCGCTCCCTGGTTCGAATCCCTCTCGCGTCGTGGATTCGTCTGCTCACGTCCGTTCGCAGACAGAAGCGAATGGGCTCGGAGGGATTTGAACCCCCGATCGGCTGATATCTCCGGTTACGTGCCTCGGTACTCCAGAGGGTCATCAACACGACCGGTGATCAGCCGGCCGTTCAGTATATCAGCTGGAGTGTCGTCACCGGGCACGGTGCCTCTGGAGTCAGCCGCCTTCCCGGACTAGGCCACGAGCCCTGTACATTTGTTTTGACGATTTCCTGTAAAGGGATTTCGATTATTCTCGGTCAGTTTCGCTCCAGCCACAGTCCTGGCACTTCCAGCCCGTGACAAACTCTATTGCCGACGGCATGTATCCGACTTCGAGGACATCACCGCCACAGTCAGGACAGTCACGGTTGGCGTCCTCAATCGGTTCGGCGTCCATGATATCGTCACCTTCGATCAGTTCGGCAAGCCGCTGGGGTGTGACCATTCGACCCTCCACGACACGGTTATCGGCCATATGTTATACATACTTCCGAGGGGTTCTAAGAGTTCGTGTCCCGGCGAGGCTCATTCTGTGAGTATCCGGACAGATCCCGCCGTCGATAAAGAACAGTCCCATCAGAACCACGGTGGACGGTCCCCGTCTGTGGTTGTCACCGATGACTCGCGTTCGGGGGTCTGCGGACCGGTGGTCTGTTCAGTGTCAGATCCGTCAGGAGCGGTGTTACCATCCGAAAGCGCTGCGGTGATATCGACCTCGTCGGGGCGGTAGACGCGCTCTCGTTCCCGGGCACGACCGGAATCGAATGCGAGCAGGGAGGTCACCCCAAGCACCACGAGTGCAACTGGGGCACCGCCAGGGATAAGCCCAAACACCGAGGAGGCAAACACCCCAAGCGCGACAGCACTTCCGAATCTGAACCGATCGATGTCGACGGCATTGCGCAGGTACGGGCTCACGAGGGCGATGGCAAGCGCAAATCCCACCCCGACGCCGGCCGCTGCGACCGCACGCGCGATCAACTCCGGATCTGTCTGCACCGAGAAAGTGGCCTTAGACGGCGAGAGACTGGCGACCAGCCCGAGAATCACGACAACGACGGGTCCAGGGAGATACTCCCCAAGACGGGAACTCGCGGTGGTCGCAGCAACAGAGAGAATCACAAGTGCAGCAAACCGCTCGAAGACCACCATGTCGAGAACACTCCCGATAGTCGGAGCCAGGGCCGCCTGGACAGCAGCACCGACGACCAGCACGCTCCCCACAGCGAGAACGATGGCCGCCTGTTCTCGCGGCCGGTGATCCATCTCCGCGAGCATGACCGCGACGGTCGCACTGCCACCAAAGACGAGCAATCCGACTTCGAGAATGCCTGCGAGGCTGTCCAGTGTTCCCGCAAGCACGAGAGCCGCGAATACCCCGTCAACCAGCGGAAGCAACATCACGACCGCAAGAAGTCGGGTCGAGGTACCGACACGCTGCTCTATCGACAGCGCAATCGGGTGTTCTGAACTACTCATCGTCTCTCAGAGCTGGCCCTCTCTCCGTGCCGGTGAGCGGTTCCGGGCCCATCTAGTCGCTACAGGCGTGGAGCAACCGAGTACCGATGCTGCCGGAAGCAGCGTACCGAACTGGGCTGCCGGATTCTCCGCTGTATTTGTGTATTCCACCAGAAATGTATTTGCGCTGTTGGCACTGCTGTAACTCAGTTTGCACACGCTGCCTCCGCTGGCGGAACACACGGAGTTCATACAGTATACCAATCGACGAATACGTAAAATAATTGCGTGATATGAACCCACGTACGCTCGAAAGCGATACTTATCTGAACATTTGTAAATAGATGCCGCGGCCTTGGGCTACAGTGTACAATTATATACACCAGCGATCAGACAGGCACAGTACACACTAAATAGGCATCGAATGTCGGGATGAGGCTATCTTGAGAGCGCCGACGAGAACGAGCGGTGGTACAGAGGCTTTTTGCTCCGTCTCGCAACGCTTTTGACCGGTCCCGCCACATGCTTAACATGGCGAACGATCCTGAGCCCTTTTCAGAGAAACTCCGCGTTCCAGAGGCACTGACCTTCGACGACGTACTGCTTCGTCCACGCGAGAGTACCGTCGAACCCGACGAGGCTGACACGTCGACGATGGTTTCGAGAAACGTCAGACTCAATCTTCCGGTCCTTACTGCCGCGATGGACACTGTCACCGAGGGCGACATGGCAATCGCGGTGGCGAGACACGGTGGTCTGGGTGTGTTACACCGGAACATGCCGGTCGAAGCCACCGTCGCAGAGGTCGAACGTGTCAAGCGCGCTGACGAACTCGTTATCCGGGATGTGGTGACCGCCTCCCCCGACCAGACGGTGCGGGAGGTAGACGACATGATGAACCAGGAAGGCGTCTCCGGGGCGCCGGTCGTAAACGAGGACGGCGAAGTCCTGGGAATCATATCGGGGACAGACATCAGACCGTATCTTGAGGTCGGCGACCGTGATAAAGTTCATGAGGCGATGACAGATGAGGTTATCACCGCCCGGGAGGACGTTACCCCAAGAAATGCGCTCGAACTGATGTACGAACACAAAATCGAGCGCGTCCCGCTTGTCGACGACGAGAATCGGCTTCTCGGCCTCATCACGATGGCAGGAATTCTCCAGCGCCGGGAGTACGACATGGCCTCGCGCGACGAGGACGGCCACCTCCGGGTCGGTGTTGCGGTCGGTCCGTCAGAGACTGACCGTGCACGGGCGGCTGACGAGGCTGGCGCTGATATCCTGTTTATCGACTGTGCTCACGCCCACAACCGATCAGTCATCGAAGACGCCCGATCGATTAAAAGGGAGGTCGACGCAGACGTCGTCGTCGGGAACATCGGAACGCGGGAAGCCGCCGCTGCTGTCGTGGACTTTGCAGACGGTGTCAAGGTTGGAATCGGCCCTGGATCGATCTGTACGACCCGGGTCGTCACCGGTGCAGGAATGCCACAGATTTCTGCTATCGCGCAGGTGGCAGATGTCGCAAGCCAGCACGATGTCCCGGTCATCGCTGACGGGGGAATCCGGTACTCGGGCGACGCGATCAAGGCAATCGGTGCTGGTGCCGACGCGGTCATGCTGGGTTCCTATTTTGCCGGAACCGACGAAGCACCCGGCCGAGTCATCACGATGCAGGGGAAAAAATACAAACAGTACCGGGGAATGGGTAGCGTCGGTGCAATGAAATCCGGCGGTGGTGACCGGTATCTCAAAGACGAACAGGAAGACGACGAACTGGTACCCGAAGGGGTCGAGGCCGCAACCCCGTATAAAGGAACCCTCGAGTCGGAACTCCACCAACTCGTCGGCGGGATGCAGTCCGGGATGGGGTACGTGGGTGCCGAATCGCTCCCCGAATTCAAGCGCCGAGCCGAATTCGTCCGGGTCTCCTCGGCCGGCCAGCAGGAAGGCCACCCACACGATGTTGTAATTACCGACGAAGCCCCGAACTACAGCCCGGACGGGCAATGAGAGCGAAAGATTCAGTGTTCAACACGGAGCAACACGAACTGGATGCCAGACTCGACGTTTCAGGTCTGTCACGTTCCAGGTGACGACAGGCTCGCAGATGCCCACGCCGTTCGCCGCGCTGTTTTTATCGAGGAGCAGAACGTCTCAGAATCCGAGGAGATGGACGACAAAGACAGCGAAGCCGACCACATCGTGGTGTACGATCAAAACGAGGACCGACCTGCAGGGACGGCGCGACTTCGAACGCCCGAACAGGGGGTTGGAAAGGCAGAACGCGTCGCCGTCCTCCCTGAGTATCGAGGGCAGGGGTTAGGTACCCGATTGATGACCCTCTTAGAACGGGAGGCCAGCGGGAAGGGCTGTTCACGTATGGTACTGCACGCCCAGACCGAAGTCCAGGAGTTCTACGAAAGGCTCGGCTACACGGTAACAAGCGAGGAGTTTCTGGAAGCCGGGATCACCCACGTCGAAATGAAAAAACCTCTCGAGTAATACGGGCTGCTGTGGGTATTTTTATTCTGTGTTACCTGCCTTCGAGAGACAGCCGCCACACGGGCTGTTCGCCCCGGACTTGCGGTACGGAGTCGCGAGATACCGTGTAAGAACTGGACGCTCGCCCGCAGACCTTTGAAATTCGATGGAGTTCGGGTAGTCGGTCCCTAAAAAACCGGGGACAAAGCGAGACCGCACACAGCGGGCGGCGGCAATCTGAGAGCGGTCACGGGCGCTGTGTTGATCAGATGATCCACTGCTGAAAACAACTGCCGGCGGCAGTGTGAGTTCGGCGCGCATCCGGCAAACCCCTTTTTTTCTCCAGGATATATAGGTAGATATGTCATCAGAGTCGGTCGACAGATCGGATCGAAAATCTGTCGAGAACCCGAATTATGTGGATCTGAGACCTACTGAAACGGCACAGGAACTGCTCGTCAGTTACAAAGCTGGGAGCGATCCGGAACCGTACCTGAACAGGCTCGCTGCATTCGACAACGACGATCTGTGTCCCGTCCGAACCGACCGCGAAACCGCCCTCGCGTTCTGGATCAACCTCTACAATGCGGGTACACAGCGGCTGCTCGAGGAGTCCTCTGAACTCTACGAGAGTCCCTTTCGGTTCTTCCGGTTCTTCCGGGCACCGTGTGTCACCGTCGGCGGTACCCAACTCGGTCTCGACGATATCGAACAGGGGATTCTTCGTGGGTACTCCAAGTACGGGCTCGGATACGTGCCTCGGCTGTTTGTGGGGAGCTTCGAGAAGCGGTACCGTCTTGACGAACTCGACACGCGTATTCACTTCGCACTCAACTGCGGTGCCGAGAGCTGTCCAGCGATTCGTGCCTACGACCCCGACACGATCGATGAACAACTCGACGTGGCGGCAAGCGCCTATCTCGAATCTACGGTCGAATACAATCCGGATGCAGGGACGGTCAAGATTCCCCGCGTGTTTCTCTGGTATCGGGGGGACTTTGCGGGCAAAAGCGGGACAGCGGACCTGCTCAGAGATCACGATATCATCCCTTCCGATGTCGATCCCGGCGTCAGCTACAAATCCTGGGACTGGACGCGTAAGCAAGGCAAGTTCGTCGATTGACATCCCCACGCGGTGAACAACACAGGATCCTGACCGCAACTGTGAGTTTTGGGTTTGCAGTTCAACCAAGCACCACCCGGTGGGATGGCTATGATCTACGATACTCATCATGTGGTGGCGAAATTCTTGAAAGACGTACAGCCAACGGTATAACAACCAGACACAGTTCCCACCTGGGACCGTCCGGAACTCCCGTGAATCGAAGCCTCTGACCGAAGTGGTGACGTTTTACCCCTCGAATCCGTTAAACGGATAATGAGTGACCTTCCAGAAACGCTCGCTGGTGTGTCAGATGTCGACTGCACCGGACTGCGGGCATTGATCACCGGA
>JAQCMX010000220.1 GCA_028274885.1 Haloarculaceae archaeon | reverse complement strand
CTTACGATCACCCCGACCGACCGCCGGTAACAAAAAGCATATCTCTGGGCATGACTGACTGTGAATACACCGCAGGCTACAATGAATGAAGTTCAACTGGAGGTCGCAAAAGCGTACCCAAACGATTCGGGACGGGGGATCGCCCGCCTCGACCCGGACACGCTGTTGCACCTCAAACTCTCGCCGGGCGACATAATAGAGATCGAAGGGGCCGATACGACGGCCGCGAAGGTCTGGCGCGCCGACCGTCAGGACTGGAACACCGACACCGTTCGAATTGACGGCTTCACGAGACAGAACGCCGATGTCGGTATCGGCGAACGGGTCGAGATCAGGAAGGCTGAAGCCGAAAAAGCCGAGTCGCTCGTGCTCGCGCCACCCGAGGAGGCGAGCGTCCAGTTCGGTAGTGACGCATCTGGCATGGTCAAACGTCAGATCCTTAAGCGACCCGTCGTCGAGCGCGACATCGTTCCGGTTATGTCATCGACGAACCACCCGTTCATGCGCTCGCCCGGCCAGGCGATTCCACTTATCGGGGTCGAAACCGAGCCCGAAGGCGTCGTCCTCATCACGGAGGACACGGACGTCGAACTGCGCGAGGAACCCATCTCGGGCTACGAAAAGACCGGGGGCGGTATCACCTACGAGGATATCGGTGGCCTGCGAAACGAGATCCAGCGGGTCCGAGAGATGGTCGAACTCCCGATGAAACACCCACAGATATTCAAAAAACTCGGCATCGAGCCGCCACAGGGGGTGTTACTGCACGGGCCACCGGGAACCGGGAAGACGCTACTCGCGAAGGCTGTGGCAAACGAGACGTCTGCGAGTTTCTTCTCCATCGCGGGTCCGGAGATCATCTCGAAATACTACGGCGAATCCGAACAGCAGTTGCGCGAGATATTCGAGGACGCGAGCGAGGAATCCCCCAGCATCATCTTTATCGACGAGCTAGACTCGATCGCCCCCAAACGGGAGGATGTCACCGGTGAAGTCGAACGACGCGTCGTCGCACAACTCCTGACAATGATGGATGGGCTCGAGTCCCGTGGGCAGGTCGTCGTGATCGCAGCGACCAACCGCGTCGACAGCGTCGACCCTGCACTGCGGAGACCGGGGCGGTTCGACCGCGAAATCGAGATCGGTGTGCCGGACGAATCGGGTCGCCAGGAGATCCTCCAGATCCACACCCGGGGGATGCCACTCTCTGACGATGTCAATCTCGGAAAACTGGCCGAAGATACCCACGGATTCGTCGGTGCTGACATACAAAGTCTGACCAAAGAGGCTGCGATGAAGGCACTCAGACGGTACTTACCCGAGATCGACCTCGACGAGGAGGATATCCCACCGAGTCTCATCGACCGGATGATAATCAAACGCGATGACTTCCGTGGGGCTCTGGGCGAAGTTTCACCCAGCGCGATGCGGGAAGTACTGGTCGAACTCCCGAAGATCAGCTGGAACGATGTTGGCGGTCTCGAGAGCGAACAGAAGGAGGTACGAGAGAGCGTCGAGTGGCCGATGAACAAACCAGAAAAGTTCCAGCGAATGGGGATCACCCCACCGTCCGGTGTACTGCTGTACGGTCCCCCTGGAACCGGAAAGACCCTGATGGCCAAAGCGGTTGCAAACGAGACTGACGCGAACTTTATCAGCGTTCGCGGCCCACAGTTGCTCTCGAAGTGGGTCGGTGAGAGCGAGAAAGCGATCAGACAGACCTTCCGGAAGGCACGCCAGGTGGCGCCGACGGTCATCTTCTTCGACGAACTCGACTCGCTGGCCCCGGGGCGCGGGGGCGGAGAGGGGGGTTCGAACGTCTCCGAACGTGTCGTCAATCAACTTCTGACCGAACTCGACGGGTTGGAGGAGATGGGGGAGGTGATGGTCATCGGTGCGACCAACCGGCCGGATATGATCGATCCCGCGCTGATCCGATCCGGACGGTTCGACCGTCTCGTGATGATTGGTGAACCCGACACGGAGGGTCGCAAGCAGATCCTCAACATACACACGGACGACATGCCGTTCTCACCCGACGTGAGTCTGCGCGAACTTGCGGAGATCACAGAGGGCTACGTGGGATCCGATCTCGAATCTATCGCCCGGGAAGCGGCCATCGAGTCGCTCCGCCAGGACGAAAGCGCACAGACGGTCGAAATGCGCCACTTCCGACAGGCAATCGACAACGTCCGTCCAACAATCACGGACGAGATCAGAGAGTTCTACGAGGACATGGAAGAGCAATTCCGCGGCAGCGGTCCGGACCCCCAACAGCGCCGTGGGGGACGGATCGGATTTCAGTAGCTCCGTAGGGCCGCATAGACGGAACGACCCTCTCACCGACTTTCTCCATCCCAAGAGTGCGAGCACGGCGGCGGTTCTGTCTCGGTACCCCGCTATCGATTCCGGTGTGCGATCCGTTTCCAAACTGTTTTGATTGTCCTCCCACCTACCGACTCGTATGCCAGTACACGCAGGGATCTGTGGCGCAACGGGCGCGGTCGGACAGCGGCTCATCCAGTTGTTAGAACCACATCCGGAGTTCGAAATCGCCGCCGTGACCGCAAGCGAGTCGAGTGCTGGAAAACGATACCGGGACGCCGCAAAGTGGCGAATAAACGCCCCCATCCCCGAGCGGGTCGGGGAGCTGACAGTGAGAAAAACAGAACCCGACGAGATTCCGGACGACGTAGATATCATCTTTTCGTCGCTGCCTTCGACGGTCGGCAAGACGGTCGAACCGGAACTGTGCAAACAGGGCTATATCGTCTCTTCGAACTCCTCGAACGCCCGGACCGATCCCGATGTCCCCTTGACAGTCCCCGAGGTCAACGCCCAACATCTCGAACTTCTCGAAATACAGCGTGAGAAGCGGGACTGGGAGGGGGCACTGGTAAAGAATCCGAACTGTTCGACGATCACGATGGTGCCACCGCTGGCGGCACTCGAAGATGCGGTCGGCCTCGAACGGATCACTGTCTCGACGCTACAGGCCGTCTCCGGAGCCGGTTACTCCGGCGTTACGTCCATGGAGATCATCGACAACGCCATCCCACATATCGGCGGTGAGGAGCGGAAAATGGAGACGGAGTCGCGTAAGCTGCTGGGGAGTTACGATGGAACTGGCGTCGAGTGGCTCGACGCCCGGGTTGAGGCATCCTGTAACCGTATTCCGACGATCGATGGCCACCTCGAAAACGTCTGGGTGGACACAGTCGAGGACGTGACCGTCGAGGCGGTCAAAAAGGCAATGCGTACGTACCCACCGCTTGACCTGTACAGTTCACCAGAACAACTGGTGCATGTGTTCACCGACCCTGACCGGCCACAGCCGCGTCTGGACCGGGACAGGGAAAACGGGATGGCGGTAGCGGTCGGCGGGATCCAGGAGACTGCCGGGGGCCTCCAGTTCAACTGTCTTGCACACAATACCATGCGAGGTGCCGCGGGGGCATCGGTCTTAAACGGTGAACTCCTGCTCGAACAGGGGTATCTGTAACGAAGCCGATCCGCCCTTGCTTTGGATTCCGCGATGGAAAGGTAATATATGTTGCGGGACTGACCCACAGATATGGAGCGTGTTGACGTTGCAATCGTGGGCGGCGGGCCTGCTGGAACCGCCGCTGCGTGGACGGCCGCCGAGGCAGACGCCAATACACTGGTCATAGAGAAGGGGGTACCACGCACTGACCGCGACCGTATCGGTCCAGACTCCACCGATGCGGCTGGCTTGCTCGATTACTGGATCGATCTGATGGAGTTCGAACCAGAGGAGATCCCTGACGAGGTTATTCTGCGGACGCTGGACGGGGCTGATTTTATCGGGCCATCGGAATCAGTGGCTATCGACGACACCGGTATCAGGGCAACACACCCCGACTTTGGGGTCGCGTTCCACCGTGCCCGCTTTGACGACTGGCTCCGTGAGGAGGCGGAGGCCACTGGAGCCAACTACCACGTAGGCGCGAGTGTAACCGATGTCGACTCCACGCCAGGGCAAAGCCCCCAGCATACGCTGGAGCTTTCCGACGGGGAAACCGTCGGCGCGGACGCACTGATCCTGGCAGACGGCCCCCAGCGACCTGTCACGATCCCGGCACTCGATCAGTTCACGGGCGAACGGATGATCGCTGATGTACTGAACCCAACCACGACCAACCACATCGCATACCAGGAACACCGCCGGATCCCTCGGGAACTGTTCGATTCCTCCCGGATCAAGTTCTGGTGGGGGCTCATGCCTGGTCACACAGCCTATCCGTGGGTTTTTCCCAACGACGACGCCGTCGCTCGGATCGGACTCACGATGCCGATCGGGCTGGATATCGAGACCTTCGATCCCGCGCTCTGGGATCTGCTGGACGAAACCGACGAACGGATCCCACAGGGGAACGTCTACCTGCAGCGGCTCCTCGAACGTGAGTTCCCATCCTATGAGCTTGAGGATTTCCCGCTGGTCGAGGATCGCGGAAAGCGCAACGGGACGGAAACGTATCCGATTTCCTCCACCCGCCCGATCGAATCACCGACCCAGGCCGGTATCGCGGTAGTTGGGGGCGCGATGGGCGGAACATCCGCTTTCCACGAGGGTGGCGATCACGTGGCAGTCAGGACCGGGAAAATCGCCGGTGAACTCGCGGCGACGGGCAACCTGGAACAGTACAACAAAAGATGGCAGGCTGCACTCGGGACCGAGTTCCGTCGCAACGTCACCATGGCTGCTGTCGTTCGGGAGTATATGCCAAACGACTGGGACCGAACCTTTGCGGCAGCCGATCGGATGGTAAACCGGGGGGAGTATACGACCTGGAGCATGCTCAAAGCTGGACTGTCCGGCGTCAAACTGGTCTACGAGTACAAACGAACCAAACGGGGATTCACGGGCAGTAGCTACGTCCAGTACGAGCAATCAGAGTACCACGTCTGATA
>JAQCMX010000213.1 GCA_028274885.1 Haloarculaceae archaeon | reverse complement strand
GGAACTACCGGTCGTTTCCCTGGCGGGAGACCACAGATCCCTACGAGATTCTCGTCTCGGAGGTCATGAGCCAGCAGACACAGCTCGGACGGGTGGTCGAAGCCTGGGAGACGTTTCTCGATCGCTGGCCCACCGTGGCGGAACTCGCCGAGGCCGACCGCGCAGAGGTGGTTGGATTCTGGACGGATCACAGTCTGGGGTACAACAACCGTGCGAAGTATCTTCACGAGGCAGCAAAGCAGGTGCAAGGAGACTACGGTGGGCAGTTCCCGCGGGACCCGGAGGAACTGTCTGAGCTGATGGGGGTCGGTCCGTACACGGCAAACGCCGTCGCGAGTTTCGCGTTCAACAACGGTGACGCGGTCGTAGACACCAACGTAAAGCGGGTCCTGTACCGCGCTTTCGGCGTTCCCGACAGCGACTCGGCGTTCGAGCGTGTTGCAACTGAACTCATGCCGGAGGGGCAGTCCCGCGTCTGGAACAACGCGATCATGGAGCTTGGCGGCGTGGCATGCGAGAAAACGCCGGCCTGCGACGAGGCCGCGTGTCCGTGGCGTGAGCGATGTCAGGCCTACCAGACCGGCGATTTCACCGCGCCGGACGTTCCAACCCAGCCCGATTTCGAGGGCAGCAGACGACAGTTTCGCGGGCGCGTGATTTCGGCACTGTCGGAGAACGATCAACTCACGCTGGATGAACTCGGACCCCGTATCCGGGTGGATTACACCCCCGACGGCAAGTACGGGCGCGAGTGGCTACGGGAACTGATAGACGACCTGGAGTCGGACGGGCTCGCGGAGCGTGACGATGACACCGTCCGGATCGGCTGATTCACCAGACCGGATCGGTGTATTGATCCAGGTTTCTCATACTGTTGGCTGTAACTGATCTACGATACTCGCCACCACGTAGTGGCGAAATTCTTGAAAGACGTACAGCCAACAGCATCAGGAGGAATTGACGCCGGGCCGGTGTCGCTTTCTTTTTATTCACGTGTCGGTATCTATCTCGTATGAGCGAGCAGGATACCGACGACTCCGAGACAGGGAACTCGATGTCGGGTTCCGAGGAGCCTTCTTCGGAGGCCGAACCGACAAAAACCGAGCAAGACCCCGAGTCCGAGAACGGCGTGCCGTCGGCTGGCGAGGGCGAACCGATCGAAGAGTTCGAGCAAATCGCCGAGGAACCTGACGCTGCTGTCGAGACAGTGCTCTCTAAAAGTATTGAAAACGACGACAGCCCCGGGACTGAGCCTGGTTCTTCAGGCCTCGAGGGCACACACGTCGAGGTGACCGACGGGCTCGTAGCGGAACTCGAGCGGACAGAGCCGGAACGCATCGGAAAGGTGCTTACCGGATTTTTGACGAGACTCGAACGAACCGAGGAGCAACTCGAACAGACCGAACGGGAGCTAAAGGAGCAACGAGAGCGTGCCGAGGACCTGGAGTCACGACTCACGCGAAAGCAGGCAGACTTCGAGAACTACAAGAAACGCCAGCAACGCAAACTCGAGGAGAAAAAGGAGCGTGCGACCGAGGACCTCGTCTCGCGGCTCGTCGAGATCAGGAACAACCTCAAGCGGGCGCTCGATCAGGAGGAGGGCACCGACATCAGGGGTGGCGTCGAGACGACACTCGCGCAGTTTGACAAGGAACTCGAACGCGAAAACGTCGCACCCATCGAGCCCGAACCCGGGCAGGAAACCGATCCGACACGCCACGAAGTCCTCGCAACGGTGGCCGGTGGCAACCCCGAGGGAACGATCGAGACAGTACACCGCCCTGGGTATGAGATGGCAGGCAAGGTCATCCAGACGGCCCAGGTGGCTGTCAGCGACGGGAGCGCAAACGAAGAGCCAACAGAAGGGGACGGGACTGGCAGCGGAAACACCGAAGCAGACGGGAATTCCGGGGCAAAAACCGACAGCGAGGACACCCAGGGTGAAAGCTGATACCGCCGGCTGTCCGTTCGCACCCGTTCTCGGCACCCGCGGGGGCCAGGCATTCTCTGCACGCGGATATTACCGGGGGACGATCATCCGGCTGTTCTCTGCGGACAACAAGTGTATTTGTGGTCGGTCAAAAAGCTATGCACGGCGGGCAACGGTGTGTACCGAAACCACCAGAGTGAGAGTTAGTGCGACGCTTTTTACGAGCGACATCTAGCAACTTTTAACCGGTGCAATCGGGTATAGACTGATAACATGACGAGCAACAAGATTCTCGGTATCGATCTGGGAACGACGAACAGCGCGTTCGCGGTGATAGAGGGTGGCGATCCGGAGATCATCGTGAACGGGGAAGGTGATCGGACCACACCTTCTGTCGTCGCATTCTCCGAGGGCGAACAGATAGTCGGGAAGCCAGCAAAAAACCAGGCCATCCAGAATCCCGACAACACCGTCGAGTCGATCAAGCGCCACATGGGCGAGACGGACTATTCCGTGGCCCTCGAGGACGAGGAGTACACCCCGGAGCAGGTCTCTGCGATGATTCTCCAGAAGATCAAACGAGACGCAGAGGAGTACCTCGGCGAGGATGTCGGGAAGGCAGTTATCACCGTGCCGGCGTACTTTTCGGACCGCCAGCGCCAGGCGACCAAAGACGCGGGAGAAATTGCTGGCTTCGAGGTCGAACGCATAATCAACGAGCCAACGGCGGCGGCGATGGCATACGGGCTCGACGACGAGAGCGACCAGACCGTGCTCGTCTACGACCTCGGTGGCGGGACGTTCGACGTTTCGATCCTGGATCTCGGTGGGGGCGTCTACGAGGTCGTTGCGACAAACGGTGACAACGATCTCGGGGGTGACGACTGGGACGAGGCCATCGTCGAATGGCTTGCATCGGATTTTGAAGCCGAACACGGGATCGACCTCCGCGAGGATCGCCAAGCACTCCAGCGCCTGTACGACGCTGCCGAGGAGGCGAAGATCGAACTCTCAAACCGAAAGGAAACCGCGATCAACCTCCCATTTATTGCGGCAGACGACGACGGACCCAAAGATCTCGAAGCCTCGCTCACCCGTGCGAAGTTCGAATCTATCACCGATGATCTGATCGAGCGGACCGTCGAGCCCACCCAGCAAGCACTACAGGACGCCGACTACTCGGCGTCAGACATCGACGAGGTGATTCTCGTCGGCGGGTCGACCCGCATGCCGATGGTCCAGGAGAAAGTCCAGGAGTTGACCGGGCAGGAGCCAAAGAAAAACGTCAATCCCGACGAGGCCGTGGCGCTCGGTGCCGCGATCCAGGGCGGGGTACTCTCGGGTGACGTCGACGATATCGTCCTCGTTGACGTCACACCGCTCTCGCTGGGTGTGGAGGTAAAGGGCGGCCTGTTCGAGCGTCTGATCGAGAAAAACACCACCATCCCGACAGAGGAGTCGAAGATCTTCACGACGGCCCAGGGCAACCAGACGCAGGTACAGATTCGGGTGTTCCAGGGTGAACGCGAGATCGCCGAAGAGAACGAACTCCTGGGTGAGTTCGCGCTGACGGGGATCCCCCCGGCCCCCGCGGGCACGCCACAGATCGAAGTGACCTTCGCACTCGACGAGAACGGGATTGTCAACGTCGAGGCCGAGGACAAGGGTTCGGGCAACAGGGAGGACATCACTATCGAAGGCGGTGCCGGCCTCTCCGACGAGCAAATCGAGCAGATGCAAGAGGAGGCCGAAAAACACGCCGAGGAAGACGAGAAGCGTCGCAAGCGGATCGAGGCCCGCAACGAGGCAGAGTCGACGATCCAGCGTGCCCGGACGCTGCTGGAGGAAAACGAGGAGGCCGTCGACGAGGACGTGCGCGAACGGATAGAGGACGGGATCGAGGATGTCGAGGCTGTCGTCGAGGACGAGGACGCGACCAGAGAGGAACTCGAGGAGGTCACCGAGGAACTTGCAGAGGAACTCCAGGAACTCGGCAAACAGATGTACCAGGAACAGGCCCAGCAGGCAGCAGGCGCCGGTGCGGGAGCCGGAGCTGGCCCTGGAGCAGCCGGTGCAGGCCCTGGCGGTGCAGGCCCCGGCGGTGCCGGTCCCGGCCCCGGTGGGGGTGCTGGCGCAGCCAGTGCCGGCGAGGAGTACGTGGACGCGGACTTCGAAGACGTCGACGAAGCGCCTGAGGACCAGGCAGGCGGGGACGCGGAAGACGGGTCAGACGACGCGTAACGGCCCCATCGTGCCCGGTCGGTCGTGTATTTTCTGTTTCTCGCGGACAGCCACAGAGCTACTCTCCGGGTGTTTTGCTGGATCGTCTGTGAGGACGGCCGATCGTAACTTATCCGTATGCCAACCTTTATTCGGCCACCGTGTCTGGTAAACACACACATGGATGAGACGTTTGTCCGACTGGTGTGTCCCGAGTGTACCAAGGAGTGGCAACGACAGCCAGGGGGACTCCCGGCGAGCGACCGGACGTTTCAGTGTCCGAACTGCCAGACCGGTCGGCAGATGGCTGAGTTCACGAGAACCGAGCACGATCTGCGGACGCTGCAGACACTAGGGTGAGCCGGGGGACACTCACGTCGCCGACTGTGCGCCACAGGCGTCGCACTGTAGAATTTCGGCCCCCTGTTCCCGTTGGAGGTTCGTATCCGGTAACCCACACTCGCTACACAGGACGTACTGTTCGGTGTATGCCTCGACAGCCTCTGCAATCCGATCTGTGTCGAACTCGCCGGTGAGTCTGGCACGATTGCTTTCATCTATGTTGGCACTCGTGCCGAGGTCGTTCTGGAGAAACTTGAGCAGGTGGTTCTCCCGGCGGTCGAGTTTGTCGACGACGCTCTGGAAGTTTTCGAAGACAGTCGAGTGACCCTCCTGTCTGATATCCGGTTCGGGGACGTCGAACCGGTCGGACCCGCCCACAATGTCCGGCGTCTCTTCTATACCACGGTCAAGCATCTTTTCGTAGTCCATATCGGAAGGAAACTTTTGGGTCGACTTTAAACTGTCGCGCCGAGGAGGTGGACAACCCTGGCGGTTTCCGAGGTGGGCAGATTCGACGACGTGTGCTATCTCTGTGACCCACGTTCGTTCCGGTCGTTCCGGGTTTGTGTTGTCTCACCGTCAGTTTCCGTTACAGGCCGTGCTGGGACACCCGCGACAGTCACGTTCGGGGGAACGTCTTCGGTCACCAGTGAATTCGCAGCGACCTGCGCGCCGGTTCCGACCTCGATGCCGGGAAGGAGAATCGCCCCGGCACCGATCATCGCCTCCTCCCCGACGTGGACTGCGCCGGTCCGGTACTCGTCGACGAGAAATTCGTGACAGAGGATCGTGGCGTCGTACCCGATGAGTGCATCGTCTTCGACGGTGATGAGGTCGGGCCAGAAGATATCCGGGGTCGACTCCAGCCCCCAGGCCACGTTGGCCCCGATGGTCACACCGATGCGCCGAAGCAGCCAGCGTTTCAGGCGGAGACTGGGTGAGATCCGGCAGACGAGAATTACCAGATAGTTAAATGCAACCCTGAGCGGGTTCCGGATACGATACCACCGGTGAAGGGAGTTGTGCTGTCCAGTTCGGGGGTGAACCGAGATGCGCTCTTTTCTGGTGCCAGGGTTTGCGGTCCTGTCGGCGACGGCCCCATCGGAACGACTGTGTTCCCCGCCGGGTGCCGCCTCGGTCGTACCCTCACCGGCAGACGTGTCGTCTCCACCCTTCGCTCCGGCGGCGGTCTCGTCGGTCACAACCGGAAGTTCGTGACGGAACAACTTCAAACTCTCTCCCGTCGACGGATCGACCGGGGGTCCGACCCCGTTCGGCCCGAGGACGTCCAGGCTACCTGTCCTCCCGAAGTTCGCTCGTGTGGTCGATGCGACGCTGGACAAGATCCGGTTTGCCGATGTCCTGGCGGATCCTGAGCCCCTCCCCGCGGGTTGCTTCGAGCGCCTCCGCGGCGACCTCTTCGGCCTCCTGTATCGATCCGGCGATCCCCACCGCAGCGAACGATCGTGAGGTGGTCGTGTAGACGCCATCCTGGCGCTCGTCGACACTCGCGTAGAACAGTGTCGCGTCACCTGCATCCCCCTCGTCGATCGCTATACGTGTGCCCGATTCCGGTTCCGTTGGATAGCCATCCGGCACGGCGTACTTACAGACGGTGGCCTGTCGGTCAAAGGAAAGTTGTGGAAGCGACTCACCCTCACGGGCCGCCACGAGAACGTCGAGAAGATCGGTCGTGAGGATCGGCAGGGTGTTCATCGCTTCGGGGTCGCCAAAGCGGGCGTTGAATTCGACGACCTTGATCCCCTCGGCCGTGAGCATGAACTGCCCGTACAGGACGCCTTTGTACCCGTCGAGAGCGGCCACGGTCTCCCGGAGGATGTCGACTGCTGCCATGTATTCGTCCTCGAACATAAAGGGGAGTTCGAGCCCTGCGTCGCTGTACGAGCCCATCCCACCGGTGTTTGGCCCCTCGTCGCCCTCGTAGGCACGTTTGTGATCCTGCACTGCCGGCGTGACGCGAACGTCTCCGTTTGCGACGAGAGCCTGGATGGTAAATTCCTCGCCCACCAGCCGTTCCTCGAGGACGATTCGCTCGTAGTCTGCCTCGCGAATATACGCCTTGGCCGCTTGGGGGGTTACCTGCTCACCGACCACCCGGACCCCCTTGCCACCGGTCAGTCCGACCGGTTTGACCGCAAGGTCACCGTCGTACTGATCAATGTACCGGCAGGCAGCCGACATATCGCGGAACGTCTCGAAATCGGGGCAGCCGGGGATGTCGTGTTCCTGCATGAAGGCCCGCTGAAAGGCTTTGTCTGTCTCGATTCGGGCGTCCGTCTGCTGGGGCCCGAACGCGTAGACGCCCGCCTCGTCGAGTGCGTCTGCGACGCCGGCTTCGAGGGGCGTCTCCGGACCGATCACCGCAAGGGTTGCCTCGATGTCGCCGGCGTACGACCGGACGGCCGATGGGTTCGTCGTGTCGAGCGTCTCGAAACCCTTGGCGACCGCCGCAATCCCAGGATTACGGTTGCCGGCACAGGCGTACAGCGTTCCCGTCGAATCAGCCAGCGCACGCGCAATGGCGTGCTCACGGCCGCCGCCGCCGACAAGCAGCACTGTCTCGTCCATACCCCAACTCCCGTCCGAATCCTGTGTAAAGGTTCCGCTCTAAGGGGGTTCTCGGCAGGCCACGGTTGTCGGAATCTCACGGCTTTAGTGACTGGGAACCGAACCTGTAATCATGACGATACCGACCCAGCGCAACAGGCTCACCGACGAGGAGAGCCCGTACCTTCGGGACCACGCGGACAACCCGGTCAACTGGCAGCCGTGGGACCAGCAGGCACTCGAAACCGCCCAAGAACACGACGTGCCGATCTTTCTCTCGATCGGTTACGCGGCCTGTCACTGGTGTCACGTGATGGCCGACGAGAGTTTCGCGGACGAGGCGGTGGCGGAGATACTCAACGAAGACTTCGTCCCGATCAAAGTCGACCGGGAGGAACGCCCCGATATCGACAGCATCTACCAGACCATCTGCCAGCAGGTCAGCGGACGAGGAGGCTGGCCGCTTTCGGTCTGGCTGACGCCGGACCAGGAGCCGTTCTATGTGGGAACGTACTTTCCAAAGCGGCCAAAACGGGGCACACCGGGATTTATTGGTCTGCTCGAGGACATCAGGGACTCGTGGCAGGATCCCACCGAACGATCCGAAATCGAGGGGCGTGCGACCCAATGGAGTGAGGCCGTAGAAGAGGAACTCGAGTCTGTGCCGGAGACACCGATACAGCCCGACGAGCAATACGAGGATCCGATCGTCGAAATCGCGGCCAAGGCGGCCGTTCGGAGTGCCGACCGGGAGGAGGGTGGCTGGGGGTCGGGTCCGAAGTTTCCCCACACCGGACGGATCCATCTGCTCTTACGAGCGTGGGATCTGACCGATCGGTCTGTCTACCGGGCAGTTGCCACCGAGACGCTCGACGCGATGGCATCCGGGGGTATGTACGACCACATCGGTGGTGGCTTTCACCGGTACGCGACAGATCGGGACTGGACAGTACCGCACTTCGAGAAGATGCTGTACGACAATGCCGAGCTGTCCCGGGCCTATCTGGCTGCGTACCAGGCGACCGGCGAAGATCGGTACGCCACGGTGGCGTCCCAGTCACTCGAGTTCGTACAGCGGGAACTGACCGACGACGACGGCGGATTCTACGGTACGCTCGGAGCACAGAGCGAGACGGCGGGTGGCGAGCACGAGGAGGGTGCCTACTACGTGTGGACCCCCGAGGAGATCCACGACGTGATCGAAGACAGCGAGGCAGCGACGCTTTGCTGTGACCACTACGGCGTCACGGAGGGTGGGAACTTCGAAGGGAGTAGCGTGCTGAACGTCGAAAGGTCAGTCGAACAGCTCGCAGATAGCCACGGGCTGAACGAAGACGAGGTCGAAAAAAGACTCGCAAGCGCCCGGGAAGCGCTCGCGGGTGCGCGGGAGGCGCGACCACGACCGCCACGGGACGAAAAGATCCTGGCGGGCTGGAACGGGCTCGCAGTCTCGGCGTTTGCCGAGGCCGGTCTCGCCCTCGACCGGGAGTTTGCAGAGTCGGGGGTGGCTGCCCTGCGTTTCGTCGAGGAGAGGCTGTGGAATGAGGACACACAGCGTCTACAACGGCGGTACATGAACGGGGTCCCGAAGTTCGAGGGATATCTCGAGGACTACGCCTATCTGGGGCGGGGAGCGCTCGATCTGTACCAGGCCACAGGTGAACCCGAGCACCTCTCCTTTGCGGTCACGCTCGCCCGGGCGATCGAGCGCGAGTTCTGGGACGAAAACGATCAGACGCTGTATTTCACCCCGGAGTCCGGTGAGCAACTCATCACACGTCCCCAGGAACTCAACGACCAGTCGACCCCATCGAGTGCCGGCGTCGCAGCGGAGCTTTTCGAGACCCTGAGTCATTTCCTGCCGGATGCCGACTTCTGGGAGATTGCCGACAGCGTGGTTCGGACACACGGCAGTCGGATCAAATCCAACCCCTTACAACACGCCTCGCTGACGCTGGCGGCCGATACCGTACAGCGCGGGACGCTCGAACTGACTGCCGTCACCGACGTGATGCCGGCAAAGTTCCGGGAAACGATCGCAAAGCGGTATCTCTCTCCACGGCTTCTGGCTCGTCGCCCCCCGGAGGACGGTGAACTCGGACACTATCTCGACGCGCTGGATCGTGAGGAAGTCCCGCCGATCTGGAAGGGTCGGTCTCAGAAAAACGACGAACCGACGATATACGCCTGCCGCGATGGCACCTGTTCACCACCCCGAAACAACGTGCGCACTGCGCTGGACTGGGCCGACCGCATGCTGTGACTGACGGGCCGCTACACAGCGGTCCGATCTGCCCTGCGAGAGCACTTCGCGTCGCCCGACCACCGGGCACAGATTGTCGTCAGATCGACCCGGCACATCGCTGAAGTGACGCGGGCCCGTTCAGTCGGTATGCACACCATCGATTTCGAGGGCGAAACGCTGACGTGCGAGGACGGCGCCGTGCTCCGGGATGTCCTGCTCCGGGCCGACCACCCGGTCCACAACGGCCCACGGCTGGTGTCCTGTCACGGCCTCGGGAGTTGTGGCACCTGTGCTGTGGCAGTCTCGGGTGACGCCGCCGAGTCAACCCGGCGAGAGCGCCTGCGGCTGTCGATTCCGCCCCACAACTCTGACGACGGCCTGCGCCTTTCCTGTCAGGTTCGGGTCACCGACGACCTCACCGTCACCAAACACGACGGCTTCTGGGGGACCGACCGTCCGGACGACAGAGAGAGGTAGGCGCCCGGCGGGCTGGACCGAACTGACGGTGGCTATATGCCGCGGCTGACCCAAACATGGGTATGGAAACCGACATCGGTCTCCTCTGTTATCCGCGCGACGCCAGCACGTTCGTCGGGACAGCCCGCGCCGCCGACCGCGCGGGGTTCGACCTCGTCGGCGTTGCAGACTCGCAGTGTCTTCTCCAGGAACTCCACACCAGCCTGGGGGTTGCAGCCGGCGAAACCGGTACCGTCGAACTCGGCCCGACCGTCACAAACCCCCTGACGCGCCACCCTGCCGTGACGGCCGGCGCGCTGTGTACCCTGGACACACACACCGACGGCAGGGCTGTCGTGGGCGTGGCCACCGGCGACCACGCTGTCCGGACAGTCGGGCGCGAACCTGCCGACCTCCGGGAACTGCGGCGGTTTGCCGAGCGGATCCGACAGCTCTGTGCGGGCAAACGCATCGACTGTGAGGGCACGTCGGTCGAACTCTCGTGGCTGGACGGGCCCCGGGACGTCCCAATCATGCTGACCGCGGAGGGGCCTGCCACCCTGCGGCTCGCGGGCGCGATTGCTGACCGGGCGCTGATCGGGACCGGGGTCACCCCCGAGGTCGTCTCGGCCGCCCGCGAACTGGTTACGACGGGGGCTCGCAAGGCCGGTCGTAATCCAGACAGTGTCGATATCTGGCTGTACGGTCGGGTGGCTATCACCGACGATCCGGCGTCGATCCGCGAGCGCTTGCTGTCGGCGGTGGCAGCCTCGGCTCACCACGCGCTTCAGTTCACGTTCGAAGGCAAGGCCGTGCCAGACGAGCACCGCGACACAATCGAAACGCTGCTCGCGGAGTACGAACCCGGCCAGCACGCGGGGCTGGGTGGGAAGCCGACGAACGGACGACTCGTCGAGCGGTTGGGGCTGGCAGACTATCTTACCGAACGATTCGCGATCGTCGGATCGGCGGCCGACTGTCGCAGACAGATTATGTCTCTCGCCGACCGCGGGGTCGACGGCGTTCTGTGCAACCCTGTCACCGAAACGCGGGCGTTCGTTGACTCGTTTCCGGAGCCCGAACCGTGACCGGCCGTGCCGGCGCGACTGTCGCCTGCGAGTACGCATTCGAGTGTCCCATGGCACCGCACAGCCCGTTCCGCGAATACCCCTCGCGAACCATTGTGCTGAAGGTACCAGCACCCTGAAAGGGAACTGATGCAACGGCTCACAGTCATGACGTACAACGTTCGCCACGCCGTCTTGGACGAGGCACCCGACACCTGGGAGCGGCGACAACCCGGCGTCGCCGAGCGTGTCCGGACAGCTGATCCGGACGTGGTGGGGCTTCAGGAGTCGACCGGCGAGCAACACGACGACATCGCGGCGGCCCTGTCGGCATACTCCTGGGTCGGTATCGCGGACGAACCGGGGACCGGTGAGCACAACCCGATCGGTTACGGCCCGGGGCTGACCCTGCTCGACACCGAGACGATATGGCTCTCCGAATCTGGCTCCCCGGGGAGTGTCGGGTGGGACGCCGCCTACGCACGGGTCCTGACAGAGGCGCGGCTTCGGGACGAGGCGTCAGGCCTGACGTTTACGACGTACAACACACACTTTGACCATATTGGGACAGAGGCTCGCAAGGAGAGCGCGCGCCGCCTTCGCGAGCGGATCGACGCACGGGACGGCCCGGTCGTCGTTCTCGGGGACCTCAACACCAGGCCCGGGCGCGCGGCCTACGACCGACTTGTCCACGGTGACTTCCGGCGACCGCTCGCGGATGTCCGGAACGCAGCCGACTCTGTCGACGGTCCGGCAACGACGCTGACGGACTTTGCCGAACTCCGTGAGGATCGGCGCGTCGACCACGTCCTGGCCACCCCGGAGTTCGACGTCCAAACCGTGACCGTCGACGACACCCGGTTCGAGGGGCGATTCCCGTCCGACCACCTCCCGGTGGTTGCAGATCTCGTACTCCAAGACGAGCCGGATACCGATAGCTGACGGGCAGCCACTCCCGGACAGACCCCACGTGCGGGCGGTCGTCGAGACATCGTGAGATAAGAGGATCTATCGGCCAGGCGGTCGGCAACGGTGTCGGGGACAGCCACCCGATGTGCAGTTCAGCCCGATAAAATCCCCGGGCCAATTCAGTCAGCTGTCCCCCTCGCGTCGTCCGGATGGTCGGCGGATTCCCCGGAAGCACGACCCACGCCCCGGACAGGGCCGCCGGTAAAAAAGCCGTTGACAACCCCCTTTTTGCGTGGCAGCACCCCCGGCAGATGCCGAGGCGTCACACAGACGAGATCCTTCCGGGCCGGTCTACGTGTCTGGGTCGAGTGGTCCCCGTTTACCGCCGCCTGCGGTAGACAATCTCCATTGGCAACCCGGCGTCGTCGTGGTCCGGATCTGCCGGCAACGTCTGCAGCTCCGACCTGTCACCCCGGGCGGTCAGCGCGATGACAAAGGCGTCCACCAGATCGTCCGTCGAGACGTTGGCGTCGAACCCGTCGGTCGTAACCTCCCAGACGTGGTCGTAGACGTCCGGTTCGATCGCCCGGAGGACGCGCAGTCGCTCCCAGTACGCCCGCTCGGGAGCCTGTGTCTTCGAGTACCGCATCGGCCGGCCGGCGAACACACAGAAACAGACCTCGGGGTGGCACTCGCGGATCCTCCCACGCACCTCCGGCGAGTCGTGGAGGAAGTCGTCGACCTCGGCGATCTTCGGGGTAATGCCCCACGTCTGGCGATTCAGGCTGCCGTCGGTGAGGCGTTCCTGCACTGTTTTGGCGTCCTGGTAGGAGTCCTCGTGGGCGGCCGCCCGGATCGGGGTCGGAAAGACGCTGTGATGACGGTCCGGGCTGAGCAGCGCCCGCGCCGCCGTGTCACACCGTCGTGGCTCGCCCGAGTCGGTTCGCAGACCGATCGGCACGTCGATCAGTATCCTGTCGGCTCCGGTGTGAGATTGCCAGAGATCACCGATGTCCGCGTGAAATTGCGCCCCGTCGAACCCACCGGCGGTGTACGCGACCGCGACCCATCCGTCCGGACAGCCGTCTGCACCGACGTACCTTGTCATCGTGCTCAACAGGGTGCCGACTCGACGAGGCGCTCACCGCGGTCGGTTTCGGGAACCACTGCCGGTACCTCGACTGGATCGTCTGTCTCGTTTACCGCGACCATCGTAAAACACGCGGCGGTGGTCGGGATCGACTCCTCGGTTCGTGGGTCACGACATTCCACGTCGGCTTTAACATCGAGGCTGCTGGTCCCGGTCCCATATACGTACGCGGAAAGTTCCGCGACGTAACCCACCGGGATGGGGTTTTGAAAATCCACACTCCCAATGCTCGCAGTGACACAGGTCTCCTTTGCCACCGTCATCGCCGAGATGGCCGCGAGTTCGTCCATGAGTTTCACCAACTCGCCGCCGTGAGTATTCTCGTAGTTGTTCGCCTGATTTGGTTGGATACGCTCGGTAGACTCTACGTACGAGTCGAGCACAGAAACTGCCATTATATCTGTTTACACCTGGAGCCATATGGGCCTATGGACGGTCGTGTCACTCCGACGACCGGCCCCGAACACGTCCGATACCGGCCGGCAGCGGATTGAACTATCAGGGATGATCCCAGCCGGCATCGAGTCACCGCCGCGAGAGGTACACACGGGCTATCTGGCATACCGTTTGCCGTGGGCTTTTGCTGTAGCCACGCGTATGTATCGGCCATGGACTACGCCGCTCTCGTCGACGTGTACGACCGTCTGGCTGCGACAGACTCGAACAACGACAAACGGGATATCCTCGCGGCCGTGTTCGCCGATGCCGGGGAGTTGCTCCCGCGACTCGTGACACTCGTCAGGGGACGGCTGTCGCCGGCGTACAATCGCACGGAACTCGGTGTCTCCTCGAACCTGACCCTCGAGGCCATCCGCCGTGCCACGGGCGCCCCGGAAACTGCGTTGCGCGACCGGTGGCAGGGGACCGGTGACCTCGGTGACACAGCGGTGTGGGCGGTCGAAAACGGGGGCCAGCAGACCCTTTTTTCCACGCCGCTGACCGTCGAGCGCGTCCACGACAAACTCCGGGACATCGCGACGTACGAGGGGGCGGGCAGTCAGGACCGGAAGATCGATGCCCTGGCTGGACTGCTGGCCGACGCCGACGCGAACGAAGCACGGTACGTCGTCCGGACCGCACTGGGGCACATGCGCGTCGGGGTTGGCGAGGGAACGGTTCGGGACGCAATCGCACACGCCTTCCTCGACGGCTCCACGGCGGCGATCACGGTCGTGGAACGCGCTTTTCAGGTAACAACTGACTTCCGGGTGGTGGCCAAGACGGCCCGCGACGAGGGGCGAATCGGCCTGGACTCTCTCGACATCGACCTGTTCCGACCGGTTCAGGTCATGCTAGCCGAAAAAACTGAGTCCCTGACTGCGGGGCTGGCAGACGCCGCCGGTGACGGTGAGGGCCTCTGTGAGTACAAGTACGACGGCATCCGGATCCAGGTTCACGTCCGCGGGAACGAGGTACGACTGTTTACCCGGCGGCTTGAGGAGGTGACCGAGCAGTTTCCGGATGTTGTCCGGGGGGTTAGAGAGGCTGTCAGTGCCGAGATGGCGGTCCTCGACGGCGAACTGGTCGGATACACGCCCGACACCGTGCGGACAGACGACCGTGAGCCAGTGCCGTTTCAGGAACTCTCCCGGCGGGTCAAACGGGAATCCAACATCGAGGCGATGGCCCGGGAGATACCGGCCGTGGTCCACCTGTTCGATTGCCTGACCGACGGCGAAACGCTACTCGACCGACCGCTCTCGGAGCGGTTGGATCGCCTCCGGGCGGCCTTCGAGCCGGTCGACCCGGATCCCGGCGCGGTCAGAGCAGGCGTAGAGCACAGTCGGTCGGTCAGGGCGGCCGCCACCGACCCCGGGCCCGCAGAGACGCTGTACCGCGGCGCCCTCGATGCCGGACACGAGGGACTGATGATCAAGAACCTGGACGCCACCTACCAGCCAGGTCGACGCGTGGGACGACTTCTCAAACTCAAACCAACGATGGAGCCACTCGATCTCGTCGTCACGCGGGCGACATACAGCGAGGGGCGGCGCAGCGAGTGGCTCGGCCGACTGTATCTCGGCTGTTACGACCCGTCGGTCGACAGTTTTTCCGAGGTCGGCCGGCTCTCGACAGGCTACACCGACGACGAACTGGCTGCGCTCACCGACCGACTGGAAGGGCTGGTCACCGCCCGTGACGGGCGCGACGTCGACCTACGTCCGGCGGTCGTTGTTGAGGTTGAGTACGAGGAGATCCAGCCCTCGCCGGAGTACGACTCCGGATACGCCCTCCGGTTCCCGCGATTTCTGGGCGTTCGCGAGGATCTGGATCCGACGGCCGCAGACACCCTCGATCGCCTCACTGACCTGTACCGTTCGCAGTCAGCTACCAACGGCTAAAGCCGGTGGGCTTCCGCGCTGTTACCGCTGTGACAGCACGCGACCCCACGAACGCAATGGCCTTACTGGCCTGGCCCCAACGGCCGGTCATGACGGTCACGTACCGGGACGGCATCAGGATCGAACTCTCCGATGGCACACGAATCGTCTGTGACGCTGACAGTCCGGACGGTGAGGTGAACGTTCTCTCCCACGCCCACGGTGACCACTGGCCCGAAGGCGAAACCACGGCAGTCTGCTCGCCGTTGACCGCCGACCTGGCGACAGTCCGGCGGGATACACCGTTGCACCGGACCACAGACGAGCGGGTTGAACTCTGTCCCGCGGGCCATGTGGCCGGTTCACGGTCGGCGCTCGTCACCGATCCCGACGGGACGCGCTACCTCTACACCGGCGACGTGTGTACGCGCCCGCGGTTCTACCTCGACGGGTTCGATCCCCCGTCTGCGGACGTGTTGATCGTCGAAGCGACATACGGCGAACCAGACTACGTGTTCCCCGACCACGCGGCCCTCGCCGAGGAGATCCGCACCTGGCTCGCCGAGACGACGGAACCGGTCATCCTTTTCGGGTACGCCCTCGGCCGCGCACAGAAACTGCAACTGCTCGCACGGGCGGCGGACCGCGACCGGGTGCTCGCTTCCGATGCGGTTCGCCGGGTCAACGACGCTATCGAGACCCACCGTGACGTGACCTTCGATGCGGAGCCGTTCGGGAGCGACACGGACCTAACGACTGGCGACGCGCTCGTCCTCCCGATGACCAGCGGTCGCATCGACTGGGTGGATCGTCTCGCCGGAGAGACGGGCGCGATCAAGGCTGGCTTCTCGGGGTGGGCCGTACAGGCGGCGTTTAAGTTCCGGGGCGACTACGACGTGACATTCCCACTCTCGGATCACTGCGATTTCGAAGAGTTGCTGTCGCTGGTCGAGGCCGTCGACCCCGATCGGATCTACACACAGCACGGCTCCGCGGCCTCGCTGGCAACGCATCTCACCGCCGCCGGGTACGACGCGACCGCCCTCCGACAACACCAGACCTCACTCGGCGACTTCTGATCCGGCGGTGCTGGTTCCTGTCCGTTTGCGTGCCCGTCAGTTCGGTCGCCTGCGACAGACATCGTCGCTACCGGCATGAAAGGCCGCGTTCAGAGGTCCCCGTCGGCGGCCAGGTCCCGTAGTTCAGCCACCCGCTCGCCGATTGCGGCCAGTTCACCCGAGTCGCGTTTGTCGTCGACGTGGCCGTATATGGGTCCCATCCGGTGGTTCTCCGCAGGTCGTCCTCGTCGCGGTCGAGAAAGTCCCAGTACAGGGCGTTAAACGGGCAGGCACGCTCGCCGGTGTCTTTGATCCTGTAGTACTTGCAGTCACCACAATGACATCCTCCCCGGCGTGAACGCCGGGGTTTCCTCCGTGGGAGTCTCAGCCGGTCTAAGATTCCCCGGACGCAACATTCCCGTCACGGTGGACGGTACTCGGGTCTGTGCGCTTTTCTTTGGGACTTTCGTGAGGGTGTGGTATCCCCGACCAGTTGTGGTCGTCCCACTCGAACCGCACGG
>JAQCMX010000193.1 GCA_028274885.1 Haloarculaceae archaeon | reverse complement strand
CGAGCAGTCCACCCACCCCGGCAAAGAGGTGATCCATGAAGTACCGGCCCACGACGCCACTCGAGTTCGCAAGGCCATCGGGGTACGCCGGGGAGTCCGAGAGCAAGAGGAGTCGAGGCGTCTCCACGCCGCCACAGGCGAGGACGAACGCGTCGGCGGACTGACGGTAGGTCGTGCCTGCCGGGGTGGTGTAGACTGCAGCCTCGATCCGTTCCGGACTGTGTTCGAGATACTGCACCGGCGCGCGGTCGATCACGGTCACACCCTGCTGTTTGGCTCTGTCGACGTGGACGGTCGCGTCGTATTTCGCGCCCGAGGGACAGACGGGCTGGCAGGTCCCGTAGCCGACACACTCGCTTCGGTCGTCGTAGGCCTGGGAGTTGCGAGCGTTGGGGACCGAGTGCATCGCGATTCCGAGGCGCTCACAGGCCGGCGCGAAAAGCGAATCGCTGTAGGAGGGTGGAAACGCCGGCATCGGAAAGGGCTCCTCGCGTGGCGGACCGAAGGGGTTGTCGTCCCCGCCGGCGACGCCCAGTTCCCGCTCCGCCTCGACGTAGTAGGGTTGAAGCGTGGTGTAGTCGATTGGCCAGTCGGGGCCGACTCCACGCGCCGACCCCGAGCGGAAGTCGTCCTCGTGGAGGCGCATCACCATCCCCTGCCAGTGCAGTGTCGACCCGCCGATCCCTTTGACACGGGCGTGGTTCAACGGATAGAACCGCTCACCGCTTGCGGCGTGTGCGTCGCGTTCCCCGCCGACGTTCCAGACGTCGGGCCGGTCGAAGGCCGGACGGATCGCTCGCTCCTGGCGCCGGAGACGGTCGTCGGGATCAAACTGGGGGCCCGCATCGAGGACGACCACCTCGTACGCGCCGGCCAGTCTGTCCGCGACCAGTGCCCCTGCCGGCCCCGCACCCACGATACAGACATCGGCGTCCGGGACAGGTTCGCGCGCGGACCCGGCTCCGCTCATCGTGGCCCCTGCTGATAGCTTGCGGTTCCGCCGGCGTGACCCTGCGGGTTCTCGATGCCGACCAGTTTGCCCCCGGTCGGGGACGTATAAAGTGCCAGTAACACCTCGTTGACCACGTAGTACCGCACCCGCTGGGCAGTGCGTCCCTCGGGGTCCTCGTCGGCGCTATCGACACCCATCTCCCGAAGCAACTGCTCCCGGCGGTCGGGGGACAGGTCGACGACGCGGTCGTCGTACCAGGAGGCGCTTCGCTCGTTCAGGACGGCAACGGCCTCGCGGATCCCCCGCCCGTGGGCGTCCCCGGCCAGCCGCGAGTCGAGAACGGCCCCGACAAAGGAGTCGATCCCGGTGACCTCGGCCGGATAGACGACCTCAGCGACAGCGATCAGTGTCTCGCGAACCGCACTGTCGGTCGGCAGGGGTTCGTCCGGACTGCTGTCCCCGTCGAGCCTGGTGAGACTGACGGCACCCGCACCTGTGCCACCGATAGCCGCCAGCGCAGCAATCGCGTCCCTGCGCGTCAGCTCCATACCGCGATTTAGGGAAACCTAAATCCTTATACTCGTCGGAATACGACGACAACGCAGAACGCGTGGTTCGCTCCGAGAGATGAGTTCAATAGCCACACGGATCCGGAGTCTGATCGAAAGGGGTGACGAGGAGCTTCCGCTGGGGCTGGCGCTTCTGGCTGGCGCGGTCGCGGCCGCCATGGTGTTCCCGCTCACCTGGCTGGTGATCGAGGCCGTGACCGTGGATCCGGGCCGTGCCTACGATCTCACCGTCAGATCTGAGACGCTGGATATCCTGCTCAACAGCCTCCTGCTCATGGGGCTCGTAACGGTCTTTTCGATCCTGCTCGGCGTCCCGCTGGCGTATCTCACCACCCGAACGAACCTGCCTTTCCGGCGGTTCTGGACGATCGTCGTCGCGCTCCCATTGGTCGTCCCGAGTTACGTCGGGGCGTTCGCGCTCGTCTCGGCGTTTGGCCCCAACGGGGAGTTTCAGTCCGCGCTCGAACCGCTTGGCATCGCGCGGGTTCCCGAAATTTACGGACTCACCGGGGCGACACTCGCGATCACACTCTACACCTACCCGTACGTGTACCTGACCACGAGGGCCGCACTCATCTCGTTCGACAAGGAACTGATCGAGGCGGCCCGGACGCTCAATCATGGCCGCTGGACGGCGTTTCGTCGCGTCACGCTCCCCCAGATCCGGCCGGCGGTCGCCGCCGGGAGCCTCCTGGCCGCGCTGTACGCACTGTCGGACTTCGGGACGCCGGCGATCATGCGCTTTCCCGTGTTTACGCGGCAGATCTACGTCGAAAATCGGGCGTTTGGCAGCGACTACGCGGCGCTGCTTTCCCTTCAGTTGCTGGCAGTCGTGTTGATCGTACTCGCACTCGAGTGGCTCATCCGCCCGGACCGGACCGTCAGCGGGGACAGCGCCGGCGAGGTCAAAGACCGGATCGACCTGGGTCGGTTCCGCTGGCTCGCCACGCTGTTTCCCGCAACCGTCGCAGCCGCCGCACTCCTCGTTCCGATCTGGATCCTCTTTTTGTGGACCCGTCGGACCGGTTCGACCTACCGATCCGACCTCGGCTTCGAACTGATCCACGCTGTCAACTCCGTGAGCGTCTCCGCAGCGGCAGCACTCGTCGCCGCCCTGCTCGCCCTGCCGGTCGCATACTTCGCCGCGAACCACGAGAGCCGACTGGCGCTCGTTTTCGAACGATTGACCTACGTCGGATTCGCGGTGCCGGGGATCGTCCTCGGCCTCGCGCTCGTCTACTTCGGTGCCGGGTACGCCCCCTGGATCTACCAAACCCTGCCCTTGCTCGTTTTCGCCTACGTCGTCAGGTTCCTGCCACAGGCCGTGGGGACGACGCGGACCGCCGTCCTCCAGATCGACACGGAACTCGTCGAGGCCGGCCGCATCCTCGGGGAAACCTCCGTCGGGTCCTTTCGCCGTATTACGCTCCCGCTGGTGCGCTCGGGTGTGATCGCCGGCGCTGCACTGGTCTTTCTTACCACGATGAAAGAACTCCCCGTGACACTCATCCTCCGCCCGACGGGATTCGAGACGATCGTCATGCAGATCTGGCGCGCCCAGGAGAGTGCACTCTACCAGTACGCGGCGATCCCGGCCTTGCTCTTGATGCTGATTTCGGGGCTCTCGATGCTCGTCATCCTCGTCGGCGGCGGCAGTGACAACGGCCTGTGAGT
>JAQCMX010000189.1 GCA_028274885.1 Haloarculaceae archaeon | reverse complement strand
CCGTAGACAGTCTCGAACCCGTAGTCGGCTTGCAGGGCGCAGTCGTGGATGTGGGCACAGTCCCGCGTCGAGAGCCACATCGCCTGGCCACGCTCGTAGTCGACCGGTGGGTACTTCTCGTTGAGATTCCCGATCCGGATGTTACACACGGAGATGCCGTACTCGTCGTGAAAGTACCGGCCGATGAGTTCGCCTGTGGCCTTGCTGATGCCGTACTTGTTGCCCGGCCGGGGAAACTCGGTCCCGTCCAGCAGAAAGTCGTCCCCGGTGCGGTACATCTCCGGGGTCCGTTCTTCGGTTTCGAAGGCACCCACTGCGTGGTTCGAGGAGGAGTAGATCATGGTCTCGACGCCCTCCTCGGCTGCAACCTCGTAGACGGTGTGTGTCCCGTCGATATTGTTCGACAGAACACTACTCCATGGGGCGTCCCGACGTGGGTCACCCGCCAGGTGGATGACCGCACCACACCCCTCCATCGCGAGTCTGACGTCCTCGTGGTTTTGAACCTCGCCGGTGACGTACGGGAATCCGGGCTCTACTGCCGGCTGACTGTGGTACATCAGTCGCCAATCGTATTCGTCCTGCAACCCCTCCAGGACTGTCCGGCCCACCTGTCCGCCAGCCCCTGTGAGTAACACCGGTTCGTCCATTCATCCGTAACATGTGCCAGAGCAAATAAGTAGCATACGGTTTGCGTTGCACGACAGCAGTTACTGTGCCGGAACCACAGACGCCGGTCTGTACTTCTCGATTGATCCCCACCCAAAAAACAGCACCCATATATCACAAATCTCCCGCGAGCCCGGATGGTGTCTATCGGCCAGGTTGCCGGGACCGGTGGGCCGTTTTGTCCTCGCTTCCTGGGTCAGGTATGGACGCGCCCACCGACGCACAGGAAGCCTGCTTCGAGGCAGGGATCAAGTTCGGTTCGTTGTATCACCAGTTTGTTGGCACCCCGGTTAGTCCCGAGAGCGCACCCACACTGGCCCGCGCGATGGAATCTGCCATCGAGAACCAGCCCCACTGCGAGCATGTCACTGTCGCCGTCGACGAGGACGCACTCGCTGTGGCGATCGAAGACAGCAGTGCCGGGTACACGGAACTGACTGGCCGCTTTTTCGAGGTGGAGTTGGTCATCGAATACCGCGGGATCGAGGCCATCGCGAGCATGGAACTGGTAGATGGATACCCACTGATGTCGATTGACTCGGTCTCGTAACCACGACGACCGCGCCGAGACGAATTACTTAAATGGAGCGGCCGGTTGGGTTCAATCACTTCTCAGGTGATATCGGATGGCCAAACACAATCACAGCGAGCAGGGGGAACAGACATCCCTGCGGACGCCGATCGTCGCAGTGCTCGGGCACGTCGATCACGGCAAGACGACGCTTCTTGACGAGATCCGCGGCTCCGCAGTCAGCGAGGCCGAAGCCGGAGCCATCACCCAACACATCGGTTCGACAGCGGTCCCGATTTCGGTGATTTCCAACATCGCTGGTGAACTTGTCGATCCGGACGACTTCGACCTTCCGGGGCTACTCTTTATCGACACGCCGGGACACCACTCGTTTTCGACGTTGCGCTCCCGTGGGGGCGCGCTGGCCGACATTGCGATTCTGGTCGTGGATGTCAACGACGGTTTCCAGCCCCAGACCGAGGAGGCTGTGGGGATCCTCAGACGGACCGCGACCCCATTTATCGTTGCGGCAAACAAAATCGACACCGTCCCAGGGTGGAATCCCGATCCCGGTCGCCCGTCCAAGGTTGCGATCGAGGCACAAAGCGACCGCGTGGAGTCGGATCTCAACGAGAACCTCTACGAGATAATCGGACAGCTCTCCGACGAGGACTTCTCTGCTGATATGTACTGGCGCGTCCAGAACTTCCGGAAAAACATCGGCGTCGTCCCCATCTCTGCGGAGACCGGAGAGGGGGTCCCCGACCTGCTGACCGTGCTGATGGGGCTGTCACAGCAGTACCTCAAGGAAAAGATGGAAATCGACGTCGCCGGCCCCGGGGCCGGGACAGTCCTCGAAGTAAAGGACACACACGGCTTTGGCACGACTATCGACGCCGTCGTCTACGACGGAACGATCCGAGCCGATGACACAATCGTTGTCGGCGGCCAGACCGAACCGATCGTCACTGACGTCCGCGCGTTGTTACAGCCAAAGCCTCTCTCGGAGATCCGCTCGGACGAGGAGTTCGAACGGGTCGAAGCCGTGGTCGCCGCAGATGGGGTCAAGATCGCTGCGCCGGACCTGGGTGACGCGATGGCCGGTGCGCCGATCCGGGTCGTTCGCGACCAGGACACCAGAGAGGTGATCCAGACCGTCGAGACAGAGCTCGCAGATATCGAAGTTCCGACCGATGAAGAGGGGATCACGGTCAAGGCCGACACCCTCGGAAGCCTGGAGGCGCTTGCTGGGACTCTCGAGGAGTCGGACATTCCGATCATGCACGCCGAGGTTGGCAACGTTGCCCCTCGGGACGTACGCATGGCCGAAACCGCAAACGATCCGGTCCACCGCACGATCCTCGCGTTCAACGTCGAAATGCTCGAGGATGCGCGCCAGCTCGCCACACAGGAGGATGTGGAACTGTTCGAACACGACGTTATCTACCGACTCATCCAATCCTACGAGGACCACATCGAGGCGATCCAGGAGGAACAGCAGACCCAGATCCTCGAAAACATCACCCGCCCGGCACGCTTCGAGATCCTGCCGGATCACACCTTCCGGCAGTCAGACCCCGCAGTCGTGGGCGTGGAGATCCGTGGCGGCTTGCTCCGGCGCAATACTCGGGTCGTCCGATTCCAGGGTGACAAAGTCGAACGGGTCGGACTGCTCAAATCGATCCAGGACGCGGGGGAGGATGTCGACGAAGCACGCTCCGGTGAGCGCGTCGCTGTCTCGATCGACGGCCCGACCGTGGGTCGCCAGATCGTCGAAGGTGATACGCTCTGGGCTGAGATCCCCGAGAAACACGCGAAGATCCTTGAGCAGGAACTGACCGGCGATATTTCGGCAGATGAACGTGAGGTCCTCTCGATGTACCTCGAGAAACACCGCACCCGGGATCCGTTCTGGGGGAAGTAGGGCAAAACAGCCGAGGCAAGGCCCTATTTGGCCGTCTGTGGGACATCGCCGCCTATTGCCTCTTTGACCTGGAGTGCGGCACTCGCAGCGAGACCGACCGCCAGGTCCTCGCGCTGCGCGTCGTCGATATCGATCTTCCCTTCCGGGGTGTAGTCGGCACTGACCATTGCTCCGATCGGCGGCTGCACCGCAACGGTCGCGCGAGGACCGTCGACGCCCTGGGAGATCTCTGAGCCGACGACAAACTCAGTTGGCAGCAGTTTGCGCGTGCGGGCAGCCACGTCAGTGAGCTCCTGGCGGAGTAGTTTTTGCTGTTCGGTGGTCAACTCCCGACCTCCCGAGTCGGCTCTGTTCGGCGCATTTCCGTACATAATGGGTTCTTCTTTAATAAGGATGGTAGACATAAAAAGCCGCCGGCTCGCGGACAGTGCCGGTGTCGGTTCGTCACGTACTTTTGCCACTGGAACAAAGTATGCACAGATGGAGGATCTGCACCGTCGCCGTAACCGCATCGAGGAGCGCCTCGAGTCGGTCATCGCGGATGTCGAACCCGCGAGGTTGCGCGAACAGTTGCGCCACGTCGTGCTCGCGGGCGGAAAGCGGGTTCGACCCACAGTCACGGTGCTCGTTTGCGAGTCACTCGACGGGGACGTCGAGACCGCGATTGAATTTGCTGTCGGGATCGAACTGGTCCACAACGCGTCGCTGGTTGTCGACGACATCATCGACAGATCCGACCTGCGCCGTGGCTCGCCAACCGCGTGGACAACTTTCGGCCACGGGTCGGCGCTTTTGGCCTCGGACGGGCTGCTGGGCGAGGCATTCGCCCTTTTTTCGGCCGACGAACGGGCCATGGAGACGGTCTCGGAGGCGATGGTACAACTCGGCGAAGGGGAGACGACAGAACTGCTCGATCAACCTGTCACCGAGAAAGAATATATGGAACTCGCACGACGCAAAACCGGCGCCCTGTTTCGGGCAGCCGCGGAACTCGGGGCCATCGCGGCCGACGCCGACACCTATACCGTCGAGGCATTCGGACAGTACGCCGAACGTGTCGGGGTTGCCTTCCAGATGCGCGACGACGTCCTTGACGCGACCGCAGACTCAGCGCAACTCGGCAAGCCAACCCAGCAGGACGCCGCGATGGACCGTCCCTCCCTCGTCGAGGTCACCGATCTCTCCGAGGCGGAGGCGAACAATCGCGCCCGCACACAGTCAGACGCCGCGCTCCGCGCGCTGGATTCCGTTCGGATCCCTGACTCGGAAGCAAAGTCCTATCTGCGGGATCTGGCCGAATTCGTCGTCGAGCGCGAGCAGTAGACGAGTCCGGTCACCACCGCCGAGCCACCGTGTAGTGTCTGCTTTTCATCACTATTCCGCCGGAACGGCGCTTTGTCACCGTCGGTTAGATGCGGTTTGTCGAGCACACCGGGCTCACGCCGGCTGCAGGCCCGATCTGCTCGCCGCCTGCGTCCACCTGATACTCCGGTACCTCCCACACCGCGTCGTCCACAACAGTACCCACAGATCGGCCGGTGGAGTTTGCCGGCACGGCTCACCGCCGGCAGGGGCTAAACTGGCTTCGCGAGGACCTGTGGGAAGCAAATAGTAGACCACTGATCAAGTACTGTCTCAAAAGCCCTGTGACCACACACGTAACGCCCGCATTAAGAACGACCCTACGGGCGGCGGTCGATGGCTAAAGCAGTTTTCGCCAGCGTCAGGTGTCGCCTGACTGCGCTCTACGGGCACGGGCCTGTCTGTGAAGTTGCGCTGATGGGTGCGATATACGAAAGCAAAAAGCCCACAAAACCCCGCTTCCTGTGTGTGTAAACCCTGGCGCTCGGAGGAAGCTGTGCCGGCACAGGATGTAACGGTGTAGTCGACACAGGAGCTACACCTTTTTCGAGGACCTGCCGGCGTTAGACACCCCGTGAGAAGGCTTCTGTTCATCGGGTGGTTTAGATGTGTCCGGCACTTACAGAGGATATAATGTCATTTCGCAAAGCGACCATCGCCGCAATTACTGAAATCAGCCCGGACTGCAAACAGTATATCATAGAACTGAACGAGGGTACGTTCACCGGTGAGGCCGGACAGCACACCGCGCTCCAAACTGACAGCGGAGTGAAACCGTACAGTATCCTTGGGGTCGATGAGGCGAGAATCGGCCTTATGCTTCGTGCATATGGGACCGACGGCGTGGCCGACTACATGGATACACAGTCCGTCGGGGATGTCGTGCAGGTGAAACAGGAACTGACGGGGAATCTCACACTTCAGCAGACCGACCGACCAGCAGTGTTCGTTGGCACTGGCACCGGCATTACTCCGCTTATCGGTCTACTTCAGGCATACATCACGGGCGGTGGTCCACAAGCTGTGTTCATGTTTGGAGAGAAGACACAGGATCAGTTGTTATACAAGTCGCTGCTGGAGCAGTACGAACTCACGAGTTCGGTTGAGACCCGATTTTCACTTTCCCGCGAGGAGTGGCACGGTCACACCGGATACATTCAAGAGCAGCTTCCAGACGCCGTTGAGACTGTCGGGCAGAACGCGGATTACTACGTGTGTGGCGTACCAGCAGCGGTCGTGGCTGCAAAGGACCGGTTAGACGAGTTAGCCGTTCCATCAGACCGCGTTCACACAGAGGGCTGGGAGGACGCCCAGGTAGCGTGACACCCGACCCACTCTCGTTATCCCGGGCAGCCAGTGGTGTCCCTGCTTGATCGACCCGAATTAACCGACCTTGTGGGGGATCCATGCAAGACTTGCCCTGTGCTGATCGCTCCTCTCGTGATAGTTTGAGAGGGGTTCGGGACAGCACAGGTACGGAGAGTGTAGTCAGCACCAGGGACGTGTTTGTTCTGACCGGTCAGCTCTGAATCGACCGCTCGGTATCGAAAAACGAATTTTCGATTCTGATTCTGTCACAAAACCTTTTTTTGATGAACGTATATTGATACACCATGCAACTTATATCACAACGGGAACTTCGGATCCTCCATGTTGACGACGACCCTTCGTTCACGGATTTGACCGGGACCTTTCTCGAACGCGAGGATGACCGGTTCAGTGTCGAGACGGCGACCAGCGCCGACGAGGGGCTGGCGATCATCAGTGACCGCCCGCCCGATTGCGTCGTCTCGGATTACAACATGCCCGGGATGGACGGGTTGGAGTTTCTGCGGGCCGTGCGGGAGACTCACCCGGACCTTCCCTTTGTTCTCTTTACCGGCAAGGGCAGCGAGGAAGTCGCAAGCGACGCCATCGCCGCCGGTGTCACCGACTACATCCAGAAGGGGGGCGGCTCCGAACAGTACGAACTCCTGGCCAACCGTATCGAAAACGCCGTCCGGTCACGGCGCGAGGCCGAGCG
>JAQCMX010000180.1 GCA_028274885.1 Haloarculaceae archaeon | reverse complement strand
CGATCCCAGGTGTGACTACTGATAATCGACCTCCTTTTTACCCTCACCCACCCAGGCCTGTCGGTCCGGTTCGCGAGACTCCAGTGGGTCGAGATCCTTGTACCACGGTACGTTTTTGAGCTCTTCTTTGTTGTATGCCAGTTCGTCTTTCGTGTCGGCAACAAACTCGAAATTCTGGGTCAACACGATCGCATCCACCGGGCAGACTTCCTCACAGAGCCGACAGTAGATACATTGCCCGATGTGGAGGTTGTACTGTTCGCCGTTTCGTTTGTCGTCCATGACAATCTGGATCGTGTCGTTGGGACAGACGTTCTCACACTGGCGACACCAGATACACCGTTCCTGGCTGAACTTGTGAACGCCACGGAACCGGGGTGATACCTCCGGCGAGTCGTCTGGGTACTCGACAGTGAAGGTCTCGCCATCGAGTGCGTGTTTCATCGTCGTTGCCATGGATTTGAGGATGCCTATCATCGGTGTTCACCTTGTTTTGTGTGCGCAGTATCGATCGGATGCGTCCTGTCGACCGGACGCCTGCCGGGACTGTCGCGGGTCATGCGGCAAGCACCCCCACGATCCCGGCCGTCACGAACAGATTCGCAAACGCCAGCACGAGCAGCCCTTTCCACCCAATCTGGATCAACTGGTCGATTCGGACCCGGGGAACGATCGACCGACACCACTGGGTGAACAGAAAAAGCGCCCAGATCTTGATCAGAAACCAGATAAAGCCCGGCAGAACGGGACCGGCCGGACCGCCAAGGAAGATGGTCGCGATGATGGCCCCGCCGAGGAAGATGTGAATAAACTCGCCCAGATACAGCAACACGAAATACACCGAGGAATACTCGGTCTGGAAGCCGGCCACAATCTCCTGGCCGGCCTCGGGCAGATCAAACGGGTTCCGCCCGACCTCCGCCAGGTTCGCAATCATAAACAAGAGGAATGCAAACGGGTTGAGGAAAGCGAACCAGGCCGGGATCGAAACCGGCCCCAGGGAAACAAGTGTCTGACTCTGGACCGCGACGATTTCGCTCATCTGGAGTGACCCGGAGAAAAGGACCACCGAAAAGCCGACCAGCAACAGCGGGATCTCGTATGCGAGGTTCTGGGCGACCGCACGCAACCCACCCAGAAACGAGTACTTGTTGTTCGACGCGTACCCGGCCATCACGAGGCCGAGCGAAGCGATAGAGGCGGTAGCAAAGACAAGCGCCAGTCCGACCTCGGGGTCTGCGAGGTGAATTCCGTTCCCCATCGGGATGACCGCAAAGCCAAGAATCGCCGAGGACGCAAGCACCAGCGGTGCGAGGTCCCAGGCGGGCCGGTCCACGCCCTCCGGGACGATGAGTTCCTTCGAGAGAAGCCGTACCGAGTCGACGATTATATACCCGAGTCCCATCGGACCGATCTTGCTGACGGCGATCCGGTCGGTGAAAGCGGCGGTTATCTTGCGTTTGGCCCACGGGCCTGCAACCGCCGCGTTGGCCATGATGATGACGCTGACGAGGGTCGCTGCGATCAGGGCTGCGACCACCTCGCCTGCGGCACCGTCGAACGGCAGATACCCTTCGACTGTCACCGGCAGCGTCATCTATCGACCTCCCCGAGTACGATGTCGAGACTGCCAAGCGCCGCGATCAGATCCGGGATGTACTCGCCTTCCGACATCACCTCCAGGGACTGGAGGTTACAAAACGAGGGGCTCCGGATCTTGAACCTGGCCGGCCTTTCGGTCCCGTCCGCACGGATGTAGATCCCCAGTTCCCCTTTTGCGCCCTCGACGGCACGATAGATCTCCTTGTCGGGATCGGGCTTGAGCGTCCGTGGGACGTTCGACTGGATCCGGCGATCGTCGACCGGCCAGTTTTCGAGGATATCGACACACTGGTCGATGATCCGTGCCGACTGTTCCATCTCGTTCAGACGGACCAGTGCCCGCGAATAGTTGTCACAGCCGTCGTCGGTGACGACATCCCACTCGAGTTCGTCGTAATAGCCGTAGGGATCGTCGCGCCGCAGATCGTAGTCGATACCGGAGCCACGTGCCACGGGCCCGGTACAGCCGTACCGCTTTGCCTCCTCCGGTGGAAGAATGCCCGTATCGATGACCCGCATCTGGAACAGTTCGTTCGACGAGAGCATGTCGTGGTACTCTGTCAGGCTCTCCCGGAACTGCTCGGTGAACGAACGCACATTTTCGAAGTACTCCTCGCGTGGTTCGGGGAGGTCCCAGGCGACACCCCCGAGTCGGAGGTAATTAAACATCAGCCGCTGGCCGGTCAGATCCTCGAGGAGCTTCTCGACCTTTTCACGATCGGTCACGGCGTACATGAAAATCGCGGTGAAGTCACCGTAGATGTCGAGTGCGAACGTGCCCACAGCCAGCAGGTGGGAGGCGATCCGGCACATCTCCGCGCTCATCGTCCGGATGACCTGTGCGTATTCGGGGACCTCGAGATCTGCGAGATCCTCGGCCGTGCGGGCGTATGCCCACTCGTTTAGAATCCCCGACGACAGGTAGTCCCACCTGTCCGGGTACGGCATGATCTGGTGGCGATACGTGCTCTGTTGACACATCTGCTCCTCACAGCGATGCAGGTAGCCGATGTCGGGGTCGACGTCGAGTACCTGTTCGCCGTCGAGTATCGTCTTGAGATGCAACACCCCGTGTGTCGCCGGGTGGTGGGGACCGATGTTGAGAAACATCGTATCCGCGTTGTCCGGGGCCTCCGTGCGTTTGTCCATGGGATTGGGGTACTCACGTAGCGGGACGATCTGGGGCTGATCCTGGTTGTAATCCCGCGAGAGTGGGTGTCCCTGCCACGTCTCCGGCATGAGGATGCGTCGTAGGTCCGGGTGGTCCTCGTACTCGATGCCAACGAGATCGTAGGCCTCGCGCTCGTGCCAGTTTGCCGTATCGAACACGTCTGTTGCACTTTCACTCGTGGGGTCGTCTCTTGCGGTGGGAACCACGATCGAGAGTTCCTGGGTCGGATCGTCGTACTTCCGGAGGTGATAGATCGACTCGTAGCGATCCCGGTACTCCTGTGCGGTGAGACAGGACATATGATCGAAACCAGCCCGGTCACGCAGTGTCGAGAGAACCGCTGGCACGTCCCCAGGACGGATGACGAAGGCCTCACAGTTGATGTGTTGTTCGCGGTCGAGAACGTACTCGGAGAGCAGGTCTGCAAGGGCGTCGTAATCGAGCCCCCCATCCGGACGCTCCCCCACGTCCAGTTCCGGTTGCTCCAGGCTCATGCTTCCACCCAGTCGTAGCGCATGACGAGGTCGTCCTCGTTGATCTCACTTGCGAGTTCCTGGACGAGTTCGTCCCGTTCGAGATCCCCGAATTCATCTAGCTCGTAGGGTTTGACCGTCACCGGTGAACTCTCCCCGGCACGGATGTTCTCCTGCATCTTGAGGATGCCGTACACGAGTGCTTCGGGTCGGGGTGGACATCCCGGCACGTGGATGTCGACGGGGACGATCTCCTCGGCGCCTTTGATCACGTTGTACCCCTCCTGGAACGGGCCCCCGGAGATGGTACACGATCCCATCGAGACGACGAACTTGGGTTCGGGCATCTGGTCGTACACCCGCTTGAGACGCGGGCCGAACTTGGAGACGATCGTTCCGGGGATGATAATAACATCCGCCTGTCTGGGTGAGGCCCGCGGCACACCGGCGCCAAACCGGTCGACGTCGTGTTTTGTCCCGTAGTGGTGCATCATCTCGATGCTACAGCATGCGATGCCAAACAGCAACACAAACATCGAGTTTCCCCGAACCCAGTTCATGAACTTGTCGAACTTCGTGAGCATAAACGGGGAGGTCCCGAAAGCCTGTCGAAGCTTCGAGTTGAACCGTTCGTCCATACCTGTGCCCATTCGGGCTTCCTGTGTAGACTGTGCCTGTTCGAGTGTATCGTGAAGTTGGTCTTCGTCACTCATAGTTACTCCATCCGCTGGCGTTCTGCCCGGGGGCTTTTTGTCCACTGGACTGCGCCCTTCCGCCACGCCCACGCAAGCGCGATCACGAGAGTCCCGACGAACACGATCATCGGCAGGAAGGCATCGACGAGACCGACGGTCTCGACGGCGTCCTCAAAGATGACCGTCCACGGGATAATGAATATCGTCTCCACGTCGAAGACGACAAACAGCAGTGCGATCATGTAATACTGGATGTTGAACCTGATCTGGTAGGTGTTCCCCGTCGGTATTTCGCCGCTCTCGTAGGTGGCGCGTTTCCCCTGTTCGGGAACACTTGGCCGGATCAACCACGACGCGAACATCATACTTAACGGGATCAGAACAGCGATCACGGCCAGTGCCCCGATGGCGGTCCACTCACTCATTTTGCTACTCCCTGTCGGTAATGATTTCGAAGTCGTCGCATATAAGAATTCATTGTCTGGTCCGGCAGGTCTGGACTCACCGCGCTCACCCGAGGGGGTGCTGTCGGTTACCCGTCTGGATCGCGTTCCCCTTTGAACTCCGGCGTCCCCTCGGTATGGAGTTTGTCTGAGACGTCTGCGACGCCGGCCTGGAGATCCTCGTGATAGGCCACCAGCCGATCGTAAAGTGTCTGATGTTCACGTGCGAGTATCTGAGTTGCAGAGAGGGCGGCGTTGAACGACTTCCCCGCATCGACCGCAACCATCGGCGCGCCCCGTGGCATCCCGATGACCGACGACACCGACTTTTCCTGTACCGGGACACCGATCACCGGCAGTGGATAGGCGATGGATGCTGTCATATTTGGCAGATCGGCGCTTTTGCCACCGGCGCCGGCGACGATGACATCGATTCCGCGATCGCCAGCGGTGTTGGCGTAGGTGTACATCAACGCCGGGGTTCGGTGTGCCGAAATCACGTACGTCTCGAAGGTAAACCGTGCGTCGGGTGGGTTCTGGTAGCTGGTCTGCTCGGCAAACCCGAGTGCAGTCAGCGCATCGTGAGCGCCTGGTCGCCCCGTTTCCGAGCCCATCATCACGTCGAGATCGGAGTCTGATCCCATGATAACACCGATCTCCGGTGTCCTTTCGGCCGGTCGGTCACTGTTTGCTTGCCTTTCGAGACGGGCCATCAGGTCCGGGAGCGTCGTCATACACGGTTGTCACACCGGCTGGCACCTAAACGTGATCGTTAATCCGGAGTCACAGTCTGTGAAGGGGGTTCCCCGGTCGGTCCCGGTCGCGGAATGTTTATTTGCGAGACTGTACAAATCTAAGGCTATGGCAGAAGCTGACGACCGACTGCGTCGGTATCTGGAAGACGAGCTTGGGGAGTGTCGAACCGAGGATCTACGGGAGCGACTCGGGGAACTCAACGACATCGACTCTGTGATCGACGACGATGTCGTCGAGCGGGACGTCGCGGTCCTCTCGGCGCTTGGAAACGAAACACGGTATCGGCTGGTACGACTGTTGGTCGAGGCGGACGGTGAACTCTGTGTCTGTGAGATTACACCGCTGATCGATGTCAGCGACAGTGGCGTCAGCCACGCGCTCTCGAATCTCGCCGACGCCGGTCTCGTAACCAAACGAAAGGAGGGACGATGGCGCATGTACCGGTCGACCAACCGCGCCCAGGCACTTCTCACAGTGCTCGATGGGTCCCGATAAGCGATTTTAGGAACGTACAACCGGCGGTACGAGAAGACGACACAATCTCCCGGGGCGGCGAACATCTTTTGATAACCACCTCGTTAGTTTAGTTATGTTTGAAAAGCAGGAACGTTCGTATGTCGAGCAGGCACGAGTCGCACGGCTTGCCACGGCAGACGCGGCGGGAAACCCCCACGCTGTGCCCGTCTGTTTTGCGTTCGCCGGCGATCATATCGTGACACCGATCGACGAGAAGCCACAGGACGTTGCCCCGCGGTCGCTCCGCCGGAGTCGGGATATCAGCGGGAATCCTCACATCACACTGATAGTCGATCACTACACCGAGGACTGGTCGCAGTTAGGGTGGGTGCAGGTTCGTGGCACAGCGACTCACTGCCAACCGGATGAAAAACCACACGCTCCGGGGATTAGAGCCCTCGAAACAAAGTACGACCAGTACAGCACTCATAATCTGGATGACCGCCCACTCATTCGGATCTCCCCCGGTAGCGTCAGATCGTGGGGACATCTCGAACGGCCGGATCGCTCCGCTGGTGTAACAGAGCGGTGACAACCATGTCATGGTGGGCATGCGTGTCAGTGTCGGGGAGCAGATAGATCAATCCTGAGGCGTTGCACGGGTGGCTGTCGTCTTAAATGTCGCAACGACCTCCCGTCCGATCTCCAAGCCGAGTTGCTTGGCGCTGCTGTCGGTGACCAGCGCGTGGAGCGGTTTCGCGGGACCACAGTCGACGGCGGCCTCGTGGACGGATTCCCGTTTTTCGAGTTCGAGGACTCGACCTCGAAACCGGTTTCGCGCACTCGTGTCATCCGATTCCGGAACTGCTTCTGGATCGTGTAGCGTCACCGTGTCCGCACGAACCGTGACCTGAACTGTGCCAGCCTCCCGGGACGCCAGCGCGTATATATCCCCGGCGGGTGTCCTGACGGTCGCAATCTCACCGTCCCGGCTTACGATCGACCCCTCGTAGATCGTCTCCGCGACCGTTGCAATCCCGACAAACTCGCTCCGAAGGCGCTCGAACCGGGCCAGAAGCGTGCGGGCCCGGTCGGTTAGGTCTGTCCCGCCACCACCCCGGCCGCCTCGCCGTGCCTCCACGAGGGGCCCAAACGCGCTCTCTATGTCACCGAGACGCTGGTGTGTGCGGGGGTACGAGCGGCCGAGTTGCTCGGCTGCACCGCTGATCGAACCAGTCCGGTCGATCGATCGCAACAGGGCTGCATCCGAGCGCTCGAACGTGACCCCCTCGGAGTACAACCCGGCCTCGAAGGACGGCTCCGCCGTTATA
>JAQCMX010000173.1 GCA_028274885.1 Haloarculaceae archaeon | reverse complement strand
CCCAGGGGTTGGTAGCTGACAACAGCGGGGACCTCTCACAGCGCGTTCGTGACGGGATGGTTTTATGCATATCATTACCTAATGTGTTACCCATGCCAGCTCATTCCGTACTGCTAATCGGTGCCGATCAGTCCCGGCGGGAACGTCTCGTGGCTGCACTCGAATCGGTGGGTGGGTTCGACGCCACGGGCGTCACCGCTGTGCCCTCAGGCGAGGCCGAACCGTCCATCGCGGAGTATGACTGTCTGGTCGCGGTTCCGGAGGCTGAGCCTGTGGAGATGGTCGGAACGCTTCCAGCCGAGGGGGTCCCGGTCGTGGTGGTCGCCAGCGGATCTGTCGACCTGAAGGAACTCCTCGGTACAGGGATTGTGGATGTCGTCCAGACGGGCGGCGCGGATGTGGATCACCTGCTTGCTCACAGGGTACGTCGCGCTGTCGAAACTGGGGCCGCGGAACAGTCCCAACGGGTCGGTCTGTCCGACGGCGGGACGATGACCGCGGGATCGAACGAGCGGGCGCTCGAACGTCTCCACGAGATCGCATCAAGCAGGACCCTTTCGATCGATGAAAAGATAAACGAGATGTTGGGGCTTGGCTGTGATCGATTGGACGTGTCCGACAGCTTTCTGACCCGAATCAGGGACGGAACACAGGAGATCGTCCAGGCGAGTGGCGAGCACCGATTACTCCAGCCCGGTGAGACCGCACCCATAGAGGAAGCCTATTGCCGGAAAACGATCGAACAGGACGAACCGTTACTCGTGACCGATGCGGAGAACGAGGGCTGGAGTGACGATCCAGCATTCGAGCGGTTCGGGCTGGGTTGTTACTTCGGTGTGGCGATCGATGTCGGGGGCGAGCAGTACGGGACGGTCTGTTTTGCCGATACTGCGAACCGGAACAGTGCCTTTACCGAGCGCGAACAGACGTTCATCGAGTTGTTGACCGAGTGGATCCGGGAGTTGCTCGAACAGCAAAACTACGAACGGGAGCTCAGACAGCAACAGGCACTCACCGAGAGTATCATAAACAGCCTGCCGGATCCACTCTATCTGTTCGACGAAACCGGCGAACTGGTCCGCTGGAACGACCGACTAGAGGAACTGCTGGGGTACGACAACGCGACACTGGCAGCGATGAACGCGAGTGAGATAATCGCACGCGGTGACCGCGACCGTGTGATGGAACGGATGGAGGCGGTGTGGGACGATCAGCGCGTTTCGGTCGAGGCGGAGATAGAGACGGGCGATGGGGAGCGGATCCCCTACGAACTCTCGGGTGCACCGCTGCGTGATCAGGGTGGTTCGATCGTCGGGGTGGCAGGTGTCGGACGGAACGTGACCGCACAGCGGACACATCAGGAGCGCCTCTCGGGGATCCTGGAGACGACGCGTTCGCTGATGCAGGCACGGGACCGGGAACACGTGGCCGAAATCGCCGTCAACGCAGCCTCGGACGTCCTCGGTTTCGATACGAGCGTGTTCCGGCTTTACAACGCCGACGCGGGCACGCTGGAGGCGACAGCAGCAACACCCGAGGCGGATTCCATACTCGGCGAGCGCCCGATTTACGCGGTCGGGGAGGGGTACCCTGGCGATGTGTTCGCCTCGGGGGACTCACGCATTGTGCCCAACACCGGAGAGAAGTTAGGGGAGGTCCAGTCGGCGATGTACTACCCGGTTGGCGTTCATGGGACGCTCAGCATCTGCTCGACCGAGCCCGACGCCTTCGACGAAACCGACGAGCAGGTACTGGCGCTGCTGGCGACAAGCGCCGCCGCAGCCTGTATGCGGGCAAAACGGGAACGGGAGGTCCGCGAGGCACGCGAACACACCGAGCAGGTGCTCGAACGGATCAACGGTCTGCTCGACAACACGGTGGAGGTACTCGTCCAGGCGACGACGCGGGAGGAGATTGAATCGGGTGTCGTCGACGAGCTTGCGGCGACGGATCCGTACTCGTTTGCGATGATCGGTCAACCGAATGTGACAACGGAGACACTCGCACCGACCGCCAGTGCTGGAGACGCCACAGTCCCAATCAGGGATCGGAAATTCGATCTCGGGCGCGAAGCCGAGCCTGTCAGCAAAGCCTACCGGACCCGGAAACCACAGGTGATCGAGCGTCTCGACAGTCTCGAGTGTGACCCCTGGCAGGAGCCTGTCAGCAATAGCAGCGTCGAGTCACTTGTGGTGGTTCCGCTCGTATATAAAGATGTCACGTACGGCGTCGCGGCGGTGTTCGCAGACGAACCCGCGGCGTTCGACGAACGCGAACAGGTGGTGTTGAACGCGCTCGGCCGGGCGATCGCAAACGCTATCAATGCCGTCGAACGGGGCCGAATTCTCGACGCCACGGAGATAATCGAACTGGAGTTTGCGATCAACGACCGTGACCTGCTCTTTGGCCGGCTCTCGGCCCGTTCAGATTGCCGGATCGAGGTCGCCGACACCGATTACCGTCCAGACGGGACGATCCGCCTCTACGTCACCGGCCACGATGTCGCGCCAGAGGAGCTTCTGGAAGCCACAATGGAGGATCAGGCCGTCGTCGAAGCGACCTGTATCGTCGAACACGAGGCCGAATGTCTGCTCGAACTGGTCGTCGAAGACAGCCTGCTCGGGATGTTGACCGAATACGGTGCCGTCCCGAAGACGGTGAGCGCCGAAAACGGTGTGGTGGAATTTACCGTGGAACTGCCCTACGAGGCCGAAGCGCGGGAGCTTTTCGAACTCGTCGAGAAGCGCCACCCTGGCACCGATCTACTCGGATATCACGAACGCGAGCGCGAGGTCGAAACACGCCAGGACTTCAGAGCCGGACTCGAGGATCGTTTCACCGACCGACAGAAAACGGCGATCCGGACGGCGTATCTGGGCGGCTTTTTCGAATGGCCCCGTGATGTCGACGGGAACGAACTCGCCGAGGCGATGGATATCTCCCGGCCGACCTACCACCAGCACCTCCGGGCCGCACAGCGGAAGGTGCTACAGGAACTGTTCGACTGATCGAAAGAACGGCCCCCAGACCGACTGTCTGTTCTCTTGGCGTCGCGCCAACCCCGCAGGCCTCGACCTCCGATAGGAACCTTTGTACCCGACGCGGCCCTACCCTGTATCGATGGACGGACCCCTCTGGACGGCGGAACACGCCCCCGCCCTCGGGGAGTTACCACAACCGAAGGTGCGGGATGCGCTGGAACGTGCGCTTGAAGAACCCATGAACCTGGTGGTCCACGGGCCGAAAGGCAGCGGCAAGACTGCTGCGGTGCGTGCGCTGACCCGCAAGGCCCACGAGACCCCTGACGCGGATCGCATCGAAATCAACGTCGCGGACTTTTTCGACGCCACAAAAAAGGAGATCGCCGAGGACCGCCGCTTCTCGCAGTTCATCGACGCAAAACGACGGCGGAACTCCTCCAAGGCTGATCTGATCAACCACGTCCTCAAGGAGTCTGCGAGTTACTCGCCGGTCACGGGGGAGTACAAGACGGTGTTGCTCGACAACGCCGAGGGAATGCGCGAGGACTTCCAACAGGCCCTTCGGCGGGTGATGGAGCAGTACTACGAGGCCACGCAGTTTGTCATCGCGACCCGCCAACCCTCGGCGCTTATCCCGCCGATCCGATCGCGGTGTTTCCCGGTCCCCGTCCGAGCACCGACCCAGGACGAGATGGTCACCGTCGTCGAACGGATCGCCAGCCGCGAAGGGGCGGACTACGACGCCGAGGGGCTGGAGTACGTCGCCGGCGCGGCAGACGGTGACCTCCGCAAGGCGATCCTGAGCGCACAGACAACCCACGAGCAGGAAGGCGAGATCACGATGAACACCGCCTACGAGACCCTCTCGTCGGTCGGCGTCGACGAGCGCGTCGGGGAGATGCTCACCGAGGCCGAGGCCGGTGGCTTCACCGACGCCCGGTCGACGCTCGACGAACTCCTCGTCGACGAAGGCTACAGCGGCGAGGAGATACTCGCCGATATACTTGCGATTGCGCGCTCGCAGTATTCAGGACGGGAACTCGCCAGCCTGTACCGCCTCGCCGGCGAGATCGACCACGATCTGCAGGCGGGAACCGACGATCGGATCCACCTCTCACACCTGCTCGCGGGACTCGACGGCGGGATCGGCCCCGGGTGACCGAGTCCGGCTGTCGACAGTACGTCGTGGCGATCAGTAGCCGATCCCGCGAGCGCGCAACGCACGGACCGTCTGGCCGGCCGTTTGTGGCTGCTCTCACCACCGGGGTGGCCATTCCAACAACCGCCGGAACACACGGCCGGTACCGTCCGCCAGCAGGGCCCAGATCACTCCGTCCTGGCCCAAATTTCACCGGGACTGATCCGCGATTGAGAGCCACAGCCAGGCCGAACCCGCGTATCAGGGAACGACCAAGCGCGAACAAAAAGAGACAGGACTTTGCCGTCCCCAGAGGGGGTATGGAGTACGAGACGCCACAGTTTTTTCGCGTCATGCAATACGCGAGCGCGGCCGAGCGGGACGTCGTCGACATGGTCAGCGGGAGTCCGGACTGGGACCCACCCGAGTCGATCCGGACGGGGCTGGCGGAGTACGCACAGGCCAACGCCAGCGAGTTCCAGTATCCACCGAGCGTCGGGCTGGACGCGCTGCGCGAGGAGATCGCGGCGCGACGGGGCCTGCAGCGCAAGCGTGTGATGATAACGAACGGAGCCGGCGAGGCGAACCATCTCGCGATGACCGAGGGGCTGGCGACGTTTTCGGGATCGAGGATTCTGCTCGTGGATCCGGTCTACCCCTACTACGCCGGCCGCGCCTCGATGCTCGCTGCGGAAGTAGACTACGTTGCCGCGGACGATGCGGGGTACGTCGATCCCGAGGCGGTGCGCGAGCGGGCAAGCGAAGCGACCAGCGTTATCGTGATCAACAGCCCGAACAATCCACTCGGGGTCACCTACGGCCGCAAGCGCAAGCGCGAACTCGCCGGGATCGCCGAGGAACACGACGCACTGCTGGTCTGTGACGAGGTGTACGACCACTTCGACTACTCCGGGCGCTTCGAGTCCGCGCTGGCGATCGACTCACCAAACGTGGTCGTGACAAACGCCTTCTCAAAGTCGCTGGCGATCACCGGCTGGCGGGTCGGCTACGCGGTCTTCCCGGACCCGGCGGAGCAAGGTGACTTGCTATCGAACGCACGTACCCGTCACATGCTGACAAACGTGACCTGCTCGCGGCCCCCGCAGGCCGCGGTTTTGTATGCCCTTTCGAACACGAGCCCGACGTACTACGAGCGAACCCGCAAACTGCTTCGTGAGCGGATCGAACAGTTCACCACTGCGCTCGATCGGGCCGGTGCAGACTACACGAAACCGGAAGGTGGCTTCTACGTGATGGCTCGCTTCCCGGGTTTCCCCGGCACGTTCGAAAACGTGGAACAGCTCATCGACGAGGCGGGGGTCGCAGGGATGCCCGGGGAAGCTTTCGGCGACGCCCGGGCCGACTGGTTCCGATTCGCACTGGTGACCTCGCGTGTCGAAGCGGCCGTAGAGCGGCTGGCGGCCTTTTTCGAGTGAGAGGGTTACAAACAGTCAAAGTCAAGACACCACGCGTCCAACTGGACATACCCGTGACATCAGGTTCCCGCCCGAGCGTGTTGCTGACAAACGATGACGGAATCGACAAACCAGGGATTCGGATACTCTACGAAAAGCTGTCCGAGTTGGCCGACGTGACAGTCGTCGCCCCACGTGTGGATCACAGCGGAATCGGCAGGACCCTCTCCTTTGGCCGTCCAGTCCCGCTTCGCACCGGGGAGGTGACAGACAGCATCGACTTCGAGGAAAGTGCGCTTGGCCACGACATCCCCTTCGAGAACCACGAGCTTGGATACGCCGTCTCAGGAACCCCGTGTGACTGTGTCATCGCAGGTGTAACCGCGTTAACCGAGCCGGATGTCGTCGTCTCAGGCTGTAATCCCGGAGCGAACGTCGGCACGGCCGCGTTCAGTCGTTCCGGCACCGTCGCCGCCGCACTCGAAGCCGCGCATTTCGGTATCCCATCTGTAGCAGTTTCGAGCAAGGAAGCCAACCCATCCGAGGACAGATACCATCGGATCGCGGAGTTGACCGAACGGCTGCTTGCCTACGCTCTCTCTGAGGATGTCTTCGACCGGGCCGATTACCTGAACCTCGTCGCTCCAGGAGATCCGGACCCCCCGGTCGAGATAACCCAGCCGGCCGACGACTATCGGTTTATCGCGGATATAGACGAGTCAGAAGACGCCTTCCGGTTTACCTGGAAGGAACAACCAGAGCACGCCGCGAAGATTTACGACGAACGAATGCTGACGCCGGACCGCGAGGCGATCAGACGCGACTGTGTGAGCGTCTCCCCACTCC
>JAQCMX010000169.1 GCA_028274885.1 Haloarculaceae archaeon | reverse complement strand
CGAACCGGAACCCGAGCCTGCCTGTTCCTCCTGAACGCGTTGCCCGCCCGCGGGTGCCTCGTTTATTCCCACCGGTGCGTACTCGAGTGTGTAGGTGCCGGTGAGCGTGAGCGTGAGGTTGCCGTTCGCGACAGTGACATCACTGGTGTTGAGGGTACTATCCCGCCGGATTTCGTCCGCGAGGAGGACCTCCCAGTTTTCCTCGGTCAGTTCCGTCGCCAGCGTTATCTCTGGACCGTCGACCGTGTCACTGACGAGTTGTCCCGGGATCGGTTCGACTGACACCGTCTGTCGCCCACTCGCCCGAAGTTCCTGCTGGAGTGGCACGAGACTCACGGTACTGTTGCGGAGCAGTCGCTGCTCCGACCGCACGATGTTTTGCTCCCCGAAATCCTTGTACACGACGGTGTTCTCGTAGCGGATCGTCGAAGCGTCTGTAAACTCCGCGTAGTCCGGCTCGTACTCGATGAACCTGTTCGCCTCGGTGAAGATATCGGGAAAGATATCACGCAGCGAATCCCCACCGGCGTCGACCTGAACTGTCTTGTTGTCAGTCGTCCGCAAGGTCCCGCCCGGGTCCGGTGGGTTCCGGGCGATGGTGCGACTCGGGTACTCGGTTCCCAGCTGGACCGTGCTAAACTGGTCCGTTCCGGTAGTCTTGGCCTCGAGGACCGCACTTCGCAGGTCGATCATATCCCGTTCGACATCCTGTTGATGATTGAACTCAATCTCCTGGTTCTGGCCCGGAACGACAAAGCCCTGGTAGACCGAAAACAACACGACGAGAATCCCAAAAAGAAGCACTGCCCCGATCTGTACCGACTGTGATCGGGTATCGAACCGGAGGTCCATTACCTATGCTTGCGTACTGCGGAGTAAAAACCTGCCTGTCTGCGGGTCAGTCCGGCTTCTCTTCCTCGACAACCTCGGGGTCTTGCATTGCAGTCTGGAGGCTGTCAAGCCCGTTTACCCACTCGGCGACGAGTCCGAAGTCAAGATCATCAGTCAGTCCGATGTCCATCTGTTCGCCGGCAAGGACGAGTGTGCCAGCCTGCACACAGTACCCCAGCGCAGCGTCGGCGTCGTCCTCGGCTTCCGCGTCGGCCGCAGCGGTGATGTACTCCCTGATGATCCCCTCGTCTGCCGGACCGTCTACAACGTACTCCTCGGCGGCGTAAAAGACACACATCAGTGATGTCTGGACGCCCTCGATGAGCATTGACTTCTCCTCGTCGTCGAACGCCACGTCCGAGAGCACGACCTCCTGAATATCCGTGAGTTCGTCGCGGGCGCGCTCCTCGTCGAGTTCTCCCTCGTCGTAATCGGTGATGATCTTCGCGACAGCGATTGCAGTATCGTCCTGTAGATTCAGGAGTAGTCGTGCTGAGTCTTCCTCTTCGGGATCGATTTCCTCGTCGCGGAGCCGATCGATCCAGTTTTGCCAGCGTTCTGCGGTGTAATACTCCCCGGGGGGGTTGCTCATGTAAATCGGTACGTGTCTCCCCGGATAGTCCTTTCGACACCGAGTGTCGCCAGCCGGTACCGGGCCGCGCGGTCGCTGTTTTTACCCCTCCAGTTCCAGGGTCGTCGTGCGCTTCCAGTTTGTCTGGTCCAGGACGATCACCTCGTCTCCGGCAAAGACGTAGAGGTAATCGTCAACGTAGCGTGCACGCTCGACAGTTCCTTCGGCAGCCACTGATGCCACAACCTCGAGTTCACCACCGCTGTAATCGACAACCAGACCGCGGTCCTGAGCTGGCAGGAAAAACACCTCGTGGCGGCGGTCGATGAGGAACGCGTGATGGGACTGCTCGACCGCGGAGAAGCGCTCGGGCAGCACGAGGTCGTCACCGACCACCGGATCGGTCGGGTCGGTCACGTCGTACAGCGTCGCTTTCACCTGCCGGTCCTCCTGTCCGATGCCGATGACGTGGTTGTCGTCGGCGGGATGCAGGTACGACGAGAAGCCAGGCAGTTTCAGATCACCAAGCAACTCGGGGTCCCGGGGATCCTCGAAGTCGATGACGTAGAACGGATCGACCTGGCGGAAGGTTACGACGTAGGCGGTGTCGTCGACGTACCGAACTGCATAGACACGCTGTCCTTTACCCATACCCGTGATCTCGTCCTGACGCTCGAGGCTCTCGCTGTCGAGGACATAGAGGTTGTTCACACTCTCTGCGGAACCCGCAGGCGGAATCGTCGTCGTCACACGTAGCGTACCCTCGTGTTCACTCAGGGCAAACTGGTTCAGGGGCTCGCCTGGGACGGTTCCGGTCGCTGCCACCTCCAGGGTCCGGTCCGTGACGTCCACGCGGACAACGCTTGTCTGGGTGAGTTCCGTCTGTCGCTCCGCCACGTAGGCATCGAATTCCGCAGACAGTTCCTGGTTGATATCCTGACGCTGTTGGTCGGGTAGCGAACGCAGCCACGCTTGCATCGTGGCACCTATTTCACGTGCTTTGGACCGCTCGGAAATATCGTAGGACTGAATTTCGCGAACGCGTTCCGTGACCCGGTCCGGGACGACTTCCGAGCTGGAAATGTACTCAGTGAGCATGTCCGTCTCGCTCGCACCCGTGGTGTAGGTGATATACAGTGACGAGGGCGACATGTACACGACCGTGTCGCCACCTGTCCCGACGAAGCTGACCGAATCCTCGATTTCCCCGGACTCGGCGTCGATACTGAACGCGGTGTAGGTCCCGTCGACCGAGGCCTGTGTGCGTGGCGCGTACACGTCACCACAGTCGATTGCGGCGTCGTTGCCCATTGGCTCGAGCGGACACTCCGTCCCCAGGCCCACTTGCGTCTCGGTCACGACGTATAGTTGTCCGCCGGTCTCCCGGGCCGTCACGAGCTGGGCCTCGAGTGGCTGCTCCCAGGTCTGGGCTGGATTCTCGGGGTCGGTCACGTTGTAACCGACGATGCGACCCTCCGCTTTCTCGAAGACGACCAGCCGGTCGCCCGTCTGGAGCATCTCTCCGCTGGCGTCGATACGCCCAATCTGTCCCGGGTCTCCCGGCTCGCTGGCGTCAACGACGTGGATCCCTGGCTCGCTTTGTTTCCGGTTGTGGCCCTCCTCTCGAACCAGGCGGGGGGTTACTGCTCCACCTTCCCGGGGGGCGTAGTAGAACCGCTCGCCATCCGTCTTGACGATGTCGGGTTCGTCCAGTTCCGCGACCTGCACGTTCGACTCCGCGATACGGTCGGGACCGTCAGCGATCTCCCGATCACTGTCCTGCGTTGATACCTCTGCCCCATCTCCCCCGCCATCCTCTACTGCCACCTCGTCACCACTGGTCTGTCTTTCCGCCGTCGTGACGCCTCCTGTCATCCGGTTTGTCCCCTGCCCCGCACTGACGTAGTCGTAGAACGCCTCGTCGGAATCGAACTGCTGGATATCAGCGTTTTCGGCTGTCAGCGGCGTCTGTTCGACGAGTTCATCCGCGCTCGTGTCACCCGGCGTGTCCGATCCGACGCCGCCAAGTGCAACCCCCAGCACGACCAGCCCCACTACAACCAGGGTCACGTACCCGATAATCAGTGCTTTGTTTCCTTCCATGACTCCCTCTGTGTCTGCTGTCACCTATAAGATGGCGTAGACTGAAACGGCTCTTTGAGTTGGCACTCGGCTGCGGAGTTAACAGACAGATTTCAACAATGAGCAGCGTCTCTCAGCGAAACGTCGGTTGTTTTGCCCTCCATCGGTGCTTACCCCTCGAGGGTCGCCTCGGTATCGATCCCATAGACGCGTGCTGGCGTCTCGACGTGGGCAGTCCGGACAGCATTCTCGAAGCCTTGATCGCGCAGCCACGTAACCCGCCGTGGGACGGTCTTGGGGCCCAGCACTGCGCCAGGACGGTCGGGGTCATCGAGGTAATCGGTCTCCATCAAAAACGGCTCCGTTGTCTCGACTGCCGTCTCGAGGTTCTCCTCGAAGCCGACGACACTCGCAATCGGCCCCCGGACGCGTCCGCCCGAGAAGTGCTGGACCACCTGTTCGGCCGGCAGCCCCCGCTCGCCGGCCCACGTGGCAACTTGGGTCATGTCTTCGCCGCCCTCGGTGTGGAGCTGTATCGCACATCCCGTCTCCGCTGCCAGTTCGAACCCGTGTTTCATCACCGCGTTCGACGCCTCCCACACCGCCTCGTCGACGTCGTAGTGCGGTCGCCCGGATTTGATCGCAAGCCCCGGACCGTCCGCGACGAACTCCGCCGCCACTTCGAGCCCTGCCTGCATGAACTCGCGAGCCTCCTCCGGCGTGTACCCATCGTCGACGAGCCGAGAGATGAGTGCGGGATGCACGCCAAGCACCGGCCAGGCCCTGCCATCCAGGATCTCTGTCGCCTCCTCGACGACCCCACAGGTCAGTTCGAACCCCTCCCGGAAGGCGTCCACACTGTCGACGCTGTCGACCAGTTCCCAGGAGGGTTTGTTCAACACGAGCAGGTGTGTCCCACCCGCCCTGGCGAACTCCGCTGCAGCCTCGGCCCCCCGGCCGTTGACCGGATCGAGATGGAGGTGGTTGTCGAGGATCGGTCCGTCGGTCATACATCACGGTGTGAGCCCCCGGCGCAAAAACCGTTCGTCTGTCCCTCACCGTTCTGTCTCTCCAGCCACACGCGGTGTTGACGATCCACCCGCTGGTGTCTGGGCCCGGTCCGAGAGCGTGAAGGCTTTGCCCGAGTGGTCGTAACTGGGTGTAAGACATGTCGGCACCCTCTGGCGACGACACGACCCACCCTGCCGGTCGGGGCGGCGATAGCAGGCGCTCGGTTCCGGACGAGAACCGCGAGACCACTGCACGTGAGCGATCTAACCAGAGCCACAGACCGGAGCGAGCGGACGACACAGGCGACAACACACCGGAAGAAGGGGCGCGTCCGCCACACTACAACCCACCCACACAGGACCAGTTCGACTGGCGAGGCTGGTTGCTCGTGGGTATCGTCGTCGTTTCCTTCCTTTTCGTTCCGTGGTCGATCCTGTACATACGGGAGGCCCAGTGGGTGCTCGAGGCAACCGGTCTCTCCTGGCGCCAGGCCTACCTCACCTTGCCGATGATCCCGGCGCTGTTGCTTGGCGCCACAGCCATCTGGGCTGCCGTCCGGTCCCGTTCGACGGAGGAATAATGAACCGACAGCGGAGGGCACCACAGCCCGACTCCCCTTCGCCGTGCCACCCCCTCGACACTGACGAGCACCCTCCGAGAACTCAGCAGTTGTCTCCTCGCTAGTGTGGTCAGTCGTCGCTGTCCCGCCGCATTGCAATCTCGAACCACGGACACAGCTGCAGTTGTCGGTACCACTTGCGATTCCTCTGGAGTCGCTCGTACGGTGCCCACATGATCCCGCCGACCTCTTTCGGGTCGGGATCCAGACTGCTGTCGGACAGTGTTGCCTGCAACACAGCACAAACCTCGTGTTCGACGCCCGCATTCATATAGTGGCGTTTGTACTCGAACCGGTCGGTCACACGGAGGTCGCTGTACTGGTCCGGCGTGATGCCGAGTTCCTCCTCTAAGCGCACGGTTGCTGCCTCGATCTGTGACTGTCCCTCGACTGGATGAGACGCGACGGTCCCATCCCAGTGGGCGTCCCAGAGGCGCTTGTCGGGGCTGCGCTGGGCCAGCAGGACTCGTGCCTCCTCGTCGAATAAAAGTGTCGTGAACGCCCGGTGGCGGATCCCCTCGCCCGTATGTGCCTCTAGTCGGTTGACTACCCCCTGCTTGTTGTCCTCCCCGTCCACAGCGATCACGTCCTCTCCTGCGTTCTCGTGGTCCACCGATTCCGTACGCCCGTGGGTCATTGTTCACCCAAACGGCAACCCCGTTGATACCCTCTTCGTTTCACTCCTCGCCACGAGCGCACACCTCGCTGCGCAGTTGAGGTTCGCGATCGCTCAGCCAAGCCACTCCTCCAGGATCAGGCGCGTTTTCGTCGAGACGACCTCGTCCCGCTCACGTACCAGCGTTATCAGATCATTGAGCGCGCTAGTGTCTGTCACATCTGCCACGAGTACGATGTCTTCCTCGCCCGAGACCTGCCAGACGAAGTCCACGCCCTCCCACTCGACCATCCGGTCGGTGAGGTCTGCGGTGTTGACGTTCACGTCGACCCCGACTTCGACCATCGCACGGACGTTTCCCGTTCTGGTCGCCACGGTGAATCGCTCGATTACGCCGGATTCGACCAGTTGCTCGACCCGGTTTCGAATTGTCCCCTCGGAGGTACCGACCCTGTCTGCGATCTCCGTGTATGGCGTCCGGGCGTCCCGCCGCAGAATGTTGAGAATCTCCTGATCGAGATCGTCCATCGAGGTGTGTACGTTCCTCCGGCCGCCACTTGAACGCTACGAATTTCGTAACTCACCTTCGAAAGCAACGCTTATACCCCGAACTTCCATACGCATCTCGTAATGACTGATGCGTACGTTGCGATCGAGGGCGAACGTGTTGTGGATGCCCGCGCCCGCTCGCCGGGCACGACACGTGGCGAACTCGTGTTCACAACTGCCTACACCGGCTACGAGGAGAGCCTGACAGATCCAAGCTACGAGGAACAACTGCTCACGTTCTCGTATCCACTGATCGGGAACTACGGCGTCCGAGAGGAGCGGTTCGAGTCAAAACGTGTCCACCCCCGTGGCGTCGTCGCACGCGAACTGACCGAGGACGTCGCCGAGTGGCTCCGTGAGGAGGAGATCCCGGCGGTCGATCACCTCGACACGCGCGAGATTGTCACAGAGATCCGCGATGAAGGAGCAATGCGGGCCGGGATCGCGGCTGGCCCGGACGCGACCCCCGAGGACGCGTTGACCGAATTAGAGCGGTGTCCCCATATGTCCGCTCACACCGACATCGGTTCCCAGGTTTCGGTCCAGAAGCCAACGGTCCACAATCCCGAGGGGAAAGGCCCCGACGTGGCACTGGTCGACTGTGGTGCGAAAGGCTCGATTGTCGACTCGCTGGTCGAACGCGGTGCGGTCGTCCACCAACTCCCCTACGACGCGAGTGCGGCCGAGATCAGTGCCGTCGATCCGGATCTGCTGTTTATCTCTAATGGCCCTGGCGATCCGGAGAACTTCGAACAGGCCGGCGAGATTGTCGAAACGTACGTCGGAAAACTCCCGCTCGCCGGGATCTGTCTGGGCCAGCAGGTCGTGGCCAACACCCTCGGTGGGCGCACCGAAAAGATGGAGTTTGGCCACCGCGGCGTCAATCAGCCTGTCCGCGATCTGCGGTCCGATCAGGTCGTTATGACGACCCAAAATCACGGCTACACTGTCGCGGATCCGGGTGACAAACTGACTGTCACGCAGCGAAATGTCAACGACGACACCCCGGAAGGGCTCGAAAACGACGAACTGGCCATCATCACACGACAGTACCACCCCGAGGCCAACCCGGGTCCGCACGACTCTATGAGCTTTTTTGACGACGTGATCGAACTGGCCGAGGGTGGCTGAGCCCGCCGGCCGTCGACGGTCCCACCGGTTACTCCGCGGTGATCCACACTGTTCGACGATTGACGAACTACTAGTCGACAGAGATTTGTATCACCTCGATAGACAGTAGCGTATGTCAGAGGTTGGAATCGACGGTATCGAGCTATGGGCAGGAAAACTCAAACTTGATCTGGCGGAAACGTTCGCGCCTGCACAGGAGGAGGATCCAGCCAAATACACGGAGGGGCTGGGGCTGCATGCCTCCTCGTTTCCGGACGCCTACGAGGACATCGTCACGATGGCAGCAAACGCTTCCCACCGACTACTGGAGCGGAAGGGGCTGGGACCCGAGGACATCGGTCGAATCGATGTCGCCACGGAAAGTTCCTTCGACAAGTCCAAACCCCTCTCGACGTACGTCGCGGGTTGTCTCGAACAGATCTATGACGGCGACTTCCACCACGCCAACAAGGGTGAACGCAAGTTTGCGTGCATTTCGGGGACACAGTCACTCGACGACGCGTACAACTGGGTCAAGGCGGGCCGCAACCGCGGGCGTAAGGCGCTCGTGATCGCGACCGATACCGCGCTGTACGCCCGCGACGACCCCGGCGAGGCGACCCAGGGTGCCGGTGCGGTCGCGATGCTCATCGACGAGAACCCTGATCTGGTCGCCTACAGCGACGCACAGGGGTTTGGCAGTGCCGACGAGACTGACTTCCTGAAGCCGAACCAGCAGTTCCCGAGTGTCGATGGCAAGCGCTCGATGCAGGTGTACCTCGCACGAATGCGCGAGGCACTGGAGGATTTCCAGGCCTCGGGTGGTGACACCCATCCGGATAATTTCGCGTATATCCCGTTTCACACTCCGTTTCCTGGGATGGTCCGGAAGGCTGCGGCGCTTGGCTACCGTCACTGCATCCGGAACACCGAAATCGAAGAGCAACTCGCCGCCGAAATCGGACACCAGCCCCGCGAGGAGAGCTTCGACGACGATGAGGCGTACTTCGACGCGATCAGAACCTACACGGAGAAACTGGGCGAGACAGACCACTACCAGGAGTGGTACGCCCGGACCGTCGAACCGACGCTGTCCATCTCCAGATACGTCGGCAACTGGTACACCGGTTCGGTCCACATCGCCCGCGCTGCAGGTCTCATGCAGGCCCTGGAGGCCGGCCGGGAGATTACAGGCGATCAGATCCTCCTCGG
>JAQCMX010000162.1 GCA_028274885.1 Haloarculaceae archaeon | reverse complement strand
ATCGCGTGCCCCGGCCACTCCGGATAGTCGAGGCCGTGCTCTTTGGGGTCGGTACGCGCACGGAGCGAGGAGCCAACCGGAACCCGGTTTCGGAAGACGATTTCCAGTGGCACCAGATAGTTCTCGCCGGCGCTGTCGTGGTACGCGCCGTAGTCGTAGCCGCCGTCCTGGAACGGGAGGTCCGGGACTTGCGTCAGATCGATTGCCATCTCGCGGGGGTTCTGATCCCTATCCAGGGCCGCCTCGAGTGGCTGGACATCGCCGTCCACGACCAGACCACGATAGTGTGTCGGGACGCCGGCATCCTCGAGCAACTCGAAGTTGTACGCCCCCATCGTACACAGCGACGCCCCTTTGTCTGGGATCTGTCCGGGCATTTTTCCCCAGTCAAACACGGAGTAGTCATCGGTAAAGACGAACACACCGCGCCCGAGCGAGTCCGGGCCGGCAGCTTCCTCGATACGAAAGTGTTTGACGCTGGTCATTGCTACCGGGTTCGCGGGCCTGTGTTAAGACGATTGTACTTTGTGGATCTGGCTGTCCTCGCGGATCCGCCGGTGGGGACTACTCGCCCGAGGTGCTGTGATCGGGCCGAAGCCAGTTTGACACGTGGTGTGTGTAGTTTCCAAGGATCAGTCCCAGAATAAACGACAGGAGACTCGGCACGAGTATCCACCAGAGGTCGGGATGCGTGTGACCGGTGTGGAAAACGACATCTATCATATCTTGTACTCATCCGGCATCATTGTATAAATCCGACGGTTTTGAACGGGTCCTCACGCGGCACGCCGGACGGTCCCTGGCGGCGTCTGGCGAGTCGCTCGTGGCTCCCAGTCCGGGATTGTCGACCGATTTCGAGATTCCCACCCGAGTCCCCCACGGGATTGTTCGTTGACGGTATTACTATGGTATGAGTCATACAATCCGCTCGTCGTCGAGTTCGTCGAGCCAGACCAACAGACCGTTCTGTGCGTGTAACCGATTCTCGGCTTGATCCCAGACGATCGCGTTGTCACCCTCGAGGATGTCGTCTGTAATCTCCTCGCCGCGGTGGGCCGGCAGACAATGCATCACCGTCCGGTCACCGACCATCGACTCCGTCAGCCCGAACCCATCGAAGTCCCGGAGTTTCTGCGCTCGTTTTTGTTCTTCCCCCATGCTGACCCAGACATCCGTGTAAATCACGTCAGCACCCTCGACGGCTGCTTCGGGATCGTTCGTTTCTGTGGGTGTACCGTCCAGCCCGGCCGCGCGCTTGCGGACGCCGTCGTCGATTTCGTAGCCCTCGGGCGTCGCAACCGTCAGGTCGATGTCGGTCATCGCCGCCCCCAGTACGAGAGACTGACAGACGTTGTTACCGTCCCCGACCCAGGCCACGTCCACGTCGAACGTTCCGAACTGTTGTCGGATCGTCAGCAGATCCGCGAGCGTCTGACAGGGGTGGGCGTCGTCCGTCAGGCCGTTGATCACCGGGACCGTCGCGAACTCCGCGAGTTCGACCACGTCGGCGTGATCGAACATGCGGGCCATTATGAAATCCACGTACCGCGACATCGCGCGGGCGGTATCTTTGATCGGTTCGCCGTGTCCAAGTTGGATATCGTCCGGCCCGAGAAAGATCGCGTGCCCGCCCAGCTGTGTCATCCCCGTCTCGAAGGAGATCCTGGTTCGGGTCGACGGCTTTTCGAAGATCATCGCAAGTGTCTGGTCCGCAAGCGGGGCCGACTCGGTGCCGACTGCTTTGTTCTCTGCGGCGCGCTCGAGTACCGCATGCAGCTGTGTTTGCGTAAGGTCGTCGACATCGACCAGATTCATGTTTCCTCTAAAAGCCGTTCCGTGACCGTCTCCAGTACCGCCACGGCTCTATCGTATTCGTCCAGGACGAGGTGCTCGTCCGGGGCGTGGTCGAGATCCGAGTCGCCGGGGCCATAGGAGACCGTCTGCACGTCCCAGTGGTCCGCAAAGACGTTCTGATCACTCGTTCCGGTCTTGCGCAGCATCCGCGGGTCGCCGCCGTGTTGCCTGATCGCCGCACGGAACGCACGCGCCACCGGCGTCCGAGGGCTCTCCATGATCGGTTCGACCCTGTCGTGCCAGTTGACCGTCCCGACCTCGAGGTGACCGTTGGCGATTTCGCGCACCTCGTCGACTGTGTACCCGGGGGGAACCCGTAACTGGACATCCATCGTCGCCTCGACCGACAGTCCGTCCTCGGAGACGCCACCCTCGAACTCGATCGGTTTGCACGTCACGCGTTCGAACACCGGAACCCACTCGTCGTGTTCGAACTCCGCCTCGACGCGGGCCCACCAGTCCATCGCGTTCTGGATCGCGTTCTTGTCGGGTCGGGAGGAGTGTCCCGACTCCGAGGTGATCACGTAGGTGCCACCGAGCAGACCCCGATATCCGAGCGTGATACCGTTCCAGCCTGAGGGCTCGCCGTTGATGAGATACTCCGGTTCCGACTCCCGATCCCCGATCACAAACCGACTGCCACGGGAGTCGACCTCCTCGCCAACGACCCCGATAAAACTCGCCCCTGTGTGTACGGCCGCCACAGCCATCGCGGCCAGTGACCCCTTCGCGTCGACGCTCCCGCGACCCCAGAGCACCCGCTGTCCGTCCTCGTTTTTTTCGACGTGGACCGGAATATCACCTGGGACTGTGTCGATGTGTGAGGTGAGTAGCACGCCGTCGTCGGCTGGCGCGCGGACGTTACCCACGTCATCGATCCAGGCCTCACGGTCGTGGCGCTTGAAAAAGCGGGCTAGCTGTCGGGCACACGGGCTCTCGTTGTCCGTCACAGAAGGGATCCGGACCAGTTTGACGACCAGTTCGCGTGGATCCTCGACGACCCTGCTGGCCTCGCGGTCGGTGGATGCTTTGCTCATCTCAGCACCGCCTCCAGTGCGGCCACCAGTTCGTCGGCCTCCCCGGTTTCGATCGTCAGGGGCGGAAGCAGCCGAACCACCGTTCGGCCGGCGGGCAAGGCAAGCACCTGGTGATTCAGGGCCAGTTGCTTGAGATAGCGGTTCGCACCGCGTTTCACCTCGATTCCGAGCATGAGCCCCTCGCTCCGTATCTCGCGTACCTCGTCACCGATGGCCCGTTCGAGTTCCTCACGCAGGTACCGCCCCATCTTGGCCGCGTGTTCGGGAACGTTTTCCTCGACAATCGTGCCGACGGTTGCGTTGGCCGCCGCAGCGATGACCGGCGCCCCGGAGAACGTCGACGCGTGCGAACCGTAGTTTTCGGCGATCCAGTCCCGACACAGCGTCGCGCCGATCGGCATCCCGTTTCCGAGCCCTTTCGCGCTCGTGATCATGTCCGGGGTGATCTGACCCTTACCGGCCCACAGGGTTCCCGTCCGACCCATTCCCGTCTGGACCTCGTCGAAGATGAGCGCGGCTCCGGCGTCGTCGGTCACCTCGCGGGTCCGTGTCAGAAACTCCGTCGAGGCCGGATTGATCCCACCTTCACCCTGGACCGGTTCGACGATGACCGCCGCTGTCTGCTCGTCGACGGCCTCGGCCATCGCGTCGCCGTCGTTGTAGGGGACAAACGCCACGTCGCCGATCAGCGGTTCGTAGGGTTTTTTGTACTTGTCCTTCCAGGTGGTCGCCAGTGCACCCATCGTGCGCCCGTGGAACCCCTGCATCGTCGCGACGATCTTCGAGTTGCCTGTCGCCGACCGAGCGAACTTCAGCGCCGCCTCGTTTGCCTCCGTCCCGGAGTTACAAAGCCACACCTTATCGATACCTGACGGCGCTGTCCGGGCGAGTCGCTCGTAGAGTTCCGTCCTGATCTCCACGGGATATGACGCCTGGACGTAGGTCAGTTTCGAGAACTGTTCTCTGACCGCCTCCTGGACCGCCTCGTGGCCATGGCCGAGCGGGACGCAGGCGTAACTCGCCCCGACATCGAGGTACGCAGTCCCGTCGGTGTCGTAGAGATACGACCCATCGCCCTCGACGATCTGGATTGGCTTCTCGTTAAATACGAATCCACTCATTGCTTTTGCTCCAGTTTTGATTCCGTTCTGTCGGTTTTCATACTTCCTCTCCAAGTGCGGAGGGCTGGACGTGTGTTCCGCCGCCGTCCAGTGCCCTCTCGACGGGGCTGTCGGCGTTCGCATCGGCGACGATCGCCCGCTCGGCGCCCCCTGCGAGCGCTTCCTCGATGGCCATGACCTTCCGGTTCATGAACCCCTCGGCGGCGTCCTCGAGGCGGTTCCAGTCTGCCGCCGTCACCACGGATCCGATCAGCGTGGACTCGTCTTCGGGATCGGCGCAGATCCCGGGCACGTCCGTCAACAGCACGAGCGTCGCGTCGAGTTCGCCCGCGATCACGGCCCCAGAGCGATCCGCGTCGGTGTTGACCGGCGTAATTTCGCCGTCGTCCGCGCCAGCCATCGGCGGGCTCACAACGGGGGTGTACCCCGCCCCGAGAAGTGACTCCAGCACACCGGTGTTGACCGCCTCGATCGATCCCGAATGGTCACCACGGCGGATCTTGCGCTTTCCGTCCGCCAGGACGCGGACCGCTGATTTTCGTGGGCCGTGCAACAGTTTCCCGTCGACGCCCGAGAGCCCGACCGCGTCGACCCCCTCCCCCTGGAGCTGTGCAACCATGTCGGTGTTTACCAGGCCCGGCAGTACCATCTTGAACACGTCGATGGTCTCCTCGTCCGTAAAGCGTCCGACTACGCCCGACGGCGTCTCGACGTACTCCGGCTCCATCCCGAGTCGCTCGAGTGTCTCGTCGACGGCCGTCGAACCGCCGTGAGTGACGACCACGTCCTCGGTTTCGACGAGCGATGCCACGTCCGCGAGCGCGCCCGCTGGATCGACCGCACGAGCGCCGCCTACCTTGATGACTACTGTCATGAGACTTTTCCGTTATGGTGCACCGACGGGGTGTAGCCCCCTGAACTCGAGACCGGCCGTCTCCTCGATACCCAATGCGATGTTCGCGGCGTGGACAGCCTGTCCCGCCGATCCTTTCATCATATTGTCAATTGCCGAGAAAGCCACCAGGCGTCCGTTTCCGGGATCGAGTTCGAATCCAACCTCCGCACGGTTCGTGCCCGCGACCGCCTTCGGTTCAGGATAGCGATACACACCGCCACCGCCCGAGACGATCTCGACAAACGGTTCATCGGCGTACGAGCCACGGTAGGCACCCCAGAGGTCCGCCTTCGAGACCGGCTCTCCGGGGAAGACGTGACACGTCGCTGTTGCACCTCTGATCATACCGACTGCGTGTACTGTAAAGGAAACCTCGATGTCGAGAAGCTGCTCGATTTCGGCCTCGTGTCGGTGTCCCGTCGGTGCGTAGGGACGGACGACGCCGGAGCGTTCGGGGTGTGCGGACGCCTCGCCGCCGCCCGCCCCACCCTCGCTGGAGCCGACCTTCACGTCGACGACGATCTGTTCGTCGCCCGCAAGAACCTCCCCCTCGAACAGCGGGAGCAGTCCGAGTATCGTGGCCGTCGCATTACAGCCACCCGAGGCGATGATCCCCGCGCCGGGCAGTTCATCACGGGTCAGTTCGGGGAGTGCGTACACCGCCTCCTGGAGCAGTTCCGGGCGGCTGTGGCCGTCGTACCACTCCTCGTACTGTGTTTCGCGATCGAGCCTGAAATCCGCAGAGAGGTCGACGACTGTCCCGGCTGCTTCGCGAAAGCGATCGATCTGCTCCATCGAAACGCCGTGTGGCGTCGCCGCAAAGAGTACGTCCACGCCTGCGAGGTCCTCAGGATGGGAAAAGCGCAAATCGAGGTGACGCAGATTCGGGTGGGAGTGCCCCACCGTCCTGTTCGTTTCCGAGCGACTCGTCGCCTGTACGATCTCGAACTCCGGGTGACCATCGAGCAGGCGGAGTAACTCGCCGCCGGTGAACCCGCTTCCCCCGACGACGCTCGCGGTGAAGGTCACCTCTTTTCCTCCTCAATCTGTCCTTCCAGCCAGTCGACCACCCGTGCGGGAACATCTACGTCGACGGCCTCGTTTAGCGCTTTGAACTCGACTGTGTGATTGACTTCGTGGACCGTGTAGCCGTCCGCCTGGCCTGTCTCGCCAGCCCCGGTTTCCATCAGATCCACCCCGAGCAGGCCGCCACCAACGGCGTCGCTCGCGCGCTCGACCAGTTTCCGTGCGGTCTCATCGAGCTCGAACTGCGATGTCTCTGCACCCTTCGCGGCGTTTGTCAGCCAGTGATCCCCGCTTCGTGTCATCGCGGCGACTGGCTCCCCGTCGGTCGCGAGCACACGGATGTCACGGCCGGGTTTCTCGACGAACTCCTGGATATAAAACACCTTGTGCTCGTAGTGGCCCAACGTCTCCTTGTGTTCGAGAATCGCCTCCGCAGCCGACCGGGAGTCGATTTTCGCCATCAGTCGGCCCCAGGAACCCACCACGGGCTTGAGAACACATGGGTAACCGAAGGATTCGATCGTCTCCAGTGCCGCGTCTTTCGTAAACGTCACCTCGGTGGTCGGCGTCGGGATCCCTGCATCCCCGAGCGCGAGACTG
>JAQCMX010000160.1 GCA_028274885.1 Haloarculaceae archaeon | reverse complement strand
ACAGATATGGACCTTACAGAGATCGAACACGAGATCGAATCGACGATTCAGGACGCATCGGCGAGAGTCGAACCGTCCCGCGGCCACGGTGACGACGACCACCTCGCTGCCAGGGTCGTCTCGCCTGCTTTCGAGGGGAAATCACTCGTCGACCAGCACGAGATGGTCTACGACGCCCTGGGCGATCGGATGACCGAGGAGATCCACGCACTCGAGGTCAAAACCTACACACCGGAGGAGCAATCAGAAGGGCCCGGATGACAGCCTCCAAGCGGTAGACAGATACGTGTCTGCGCCGGATCGCTGTGGCCTGGCACTGATTGCTATTGTTTGTTCCCGCCGTGGCGACCCGTCGGTGAGGGGAGTCGCTGGATTGGCGTCGTTCGACACTAGCCGTGCAGGTAGTTACGGCAATCACGAGAGGGACCATCCTTGAGGTCCGGGCACCTGATCGGCCAGTCGACCCCTCACGGGGAGGTGGGGTCACCGACATCGAGGGCGGACTACTGGCGGTCGTACTCTACCCCGGTCAGCTCCTCGCTTCGCTTCCAGAGCCTCTTTGCATCGTCTTTGTCGTATGACGCTTCGTTCGATGTTTGTTTCTCGGGTGGTCCGCGCATGTTCATGAACCCACCCGGGCCGTAGTAGTCACCGCCCTGGACGTCAGGGGCGGTCGAGGCGTACAGAAGCGGTAACGCGCCGTTCTGTGCGGACTGACCGACGATTGTGTTGGCGGCTTTCATCAACCCCATCCGCAACTTCGATCCGGACTCCTTTGGACCACGGTACTGGAGATTCGTGGCCGCATACCCTGGATGGCAGGCAACGCTGATGGTCTCGGTGAGCCCGTCTGCCTCCAGTCGGCGCTGTAACTCGTAGGCAAACAGGAGGTTGGCCAGTTTGCTCTGCCCGTAGGCGTCCCACTTGCCGTAGGACTGTTCGCGGTGAAGATCCGCAAAGTCCATTTCGCCGAAATCGTGTGCGCCACTGGAGTGGGTTACGATCCGAGTTTCACCGTCCGTCTCGGTGAGCAGTTCGAGCAACTGGCCCGTCAGAGCGAAGTGACCGAGATGGTTCACGCCGAGTTGTTTCTCGAAGCCGTCCTCGGTTTCCTGCCGTGGGATCGCCATCACCCCGGCGTTGTTACAGAGAACGTGGAGGTCATCGTAGTCCCGGGCCACCCCCGTCGTGAAGGAGTCGACCGAGTCGAGAGAGGCGAGATCACACTCCCGGACGTTCAGGGTTGCTCCGGTGTTGCCGATGCGATCCCGGATGTCGGTCGCTGCCTGTTGGCCCCGTTCGGTGCTTCGACAGGCCATGATCACGGTCGCACCCTTGCCCGCGAAGGCTTTGGACGCCTCGAAGCCGAGACCGCTGTTGGCGCCGGTGATCAGGACGGTCCTGTCGGTACAGTCTGGCATCTGATCGATGGTCCACGCGGATGACATTGGCGACCGTACGGGCCCGAGCGGTAGAACCTTCGGGATGTTCGGCGAACAGCCTACGACCAGCGAAGGGGTCCGTTGTCTGTGCTACGAGTCGGTGACCGTGTCGCGGGTCCCGCTGGACCACCTGTCTCGGTGAGATCGGGTGATCTTCAGGGGCACATGTGTTCCATTTTTATACCGGTCGGATCGGTAGCCAGGGATCATGACACGCCAGCAAGAGCCCGTCGCGCTCGTGACCGGGGCCGGATCCGGAATCGGTCGGGCGATCGCGTCGGCACTCGCCGAGGGGTGGATTGTGTATGCGACCGACGTCACGACAGACAGACTGACCGACATGTCGGACTGCGAGACTGCCCGGCTGGACGTGACCGACAACGCCGCGATCGAACGGGTGCTCGATCGCGTTCGAACGGCCCACGGGGGGGTCGACTGTCTGGTGAACAACGCCGGATACGCCGAGGTCGGGCCGGTCGAGGACGTGCCAATCGACGCCGTTGCCGACCAGTTCGACGTGAATCTGTACGGCCCCCTCCGGTTGTGCTCCGCGGTGCTTCCGGGGATGCGCGAGCGTGGACGTGGGCGAATCATCAACGTATCGAGTATCTTCGGGCAAACAGTGTTGCCGGGGATGGGGGTCTACAGCGCCTCGAAGTTTGGGATCGAGGCGGTGAGTGACGCCCTGCGACGGGAGCTCGTCTCGAGCGGGGTTGCGGTCGTGGTCGTCGAACCGGCCTGGGTGCGGACGGACTTTGCCAAGCGGGCGCGGCACACACTCGCCGACCGGAACCAGACACAGGCGTACGACGCGCTCTACCAGGTGCTGGAACGGACACCGTTTCTCGACGGCGGGGCACTGGCGGTTTCACCCGAGGCTGTCGCCGAGACAGTACAGACCGCGGCGACGACGGCTGACCCCGACTCGCGGTACGCGGTCGGCCCCCAGGCACGGCTGTTGCGCGCCACGGGGGCGCTTCCAGACCGGGTGCTTGACCTGGTGTCGCGAGGGCTGTTGGGCGTCGGTAGACTGCTCGGACGAAAGGATCGGTGACAGGATCCCTCACCCGACGGCGTACTATCCTAAGACTGGTGCAACCGGTGTCGTCACCGCGGTCCACATCCCTCTTCTCAGTGTGCATCGTGGCAATCGCCGCCTCTGCTCCGGGGACGACGGCGCGGAAACACCCGTACAGTGTCACAGACGGAGATACAGGAAGGAGTAGTCCATCCTGGATTCGAACCAGGGTCGCGGGCCCCAGAAGCCCGCAGGATTGGCCACTACCCCAATGGACTCTACCGAAACGTAATCGAGGGGGCCACTTATGAGTGTCGTAACCGGCCGGGCCGGACGGTCGTAGCGACTCGACAGCCGGCGTCGACCGGAGCGTCGGGCCCGGATCGACACCTACATACTCGCCGGTCGGGGACGATCACACATGTACGTTGGACGGTTTCTCGTCGCCGGTCCCGAGGTGGGCGCGTACCGCGTCTCCTCGCGGTCGTTTCCGAACAGAAAGGCGATCGACCGCCAGGACACGATCACCGTCGGCCCGACCGAGGAGGCCGAGCAG
>JAQCMX010000159.1 GCA_028274885.1 Haloarculaceae archaeon | reverse complement strand
GGCTACGTGAAATTCGTCCGCGACGAAGTGGACGGACGCGAGTGGGAGAACCGTCGCTACATCGCCGACGACGAAGACCCGTTCGCCGCGCTCGTCGAGAACATCGCTCGGGAGGTGGCGGCCTGATGTCTGACGACGAAGACATCGATCCCGAGAAGGCCGAGTCGCTCGCCCGTGATCGCCTCGTCGAGGCGCTTCGGCACCCTGGCGAGTCCACCCGGAGCGATGTCGCGCAGCTGGCTGAGCACACGGCTTCCATCAAGGTCGCGCTGGAGCGCGGCGAGACGCCCGAGAAGCGCGACATCAAGCAAGCTCGCTTCTACACGGAGCAGGTCAAAGAGCGGCTTGATGAGGTGACAGCGCTGTTCGGCTGGAACCCGTGGGACACGGGCGCGACGTGGGGCGAACTCACCGACGAACAGCAGGCCGAAATCGAGGAACGCGACCGCCAGCGGTGCGCTGACGACACCGACGAGTCGGACACGAACGCCGACAGCGACGACGAAGGGGACGAAGACGTGCTGGCTGATGACGACCTCGTGGCGCTCCGCACGAACCTCGAAGAGGGAATTTCGCAGGCCGAACACAAGGGGGCCGACCGCGAGGCCGCCGCGCGAATGCTCGAACTCTACGCCGAATACGTCCGCGAGGGCTACACCTACCCGCCGTCTCGCCGCGGGAACTGGTGGCAGGACGTCCACGAAGGAGATGAGTGCGATGTCTGACGACGGCGCCGTGACGATCTCCGGCACCGGGAACATCGCAGACGCAGTCGGCTACGAGTTGGAGACGGTCGATCACGGCGTGGTCGTCGGCTACGATGGCGACCGTCCGGTGGAGACCGCGATGTCCGGTCTGACCCGCGTCGGGAACCACTCGAAGTACGGCTTCGGAGAGCTTCGAGAAATCCGTCACTCCAAATGAAACCAACGTCAAGAAACAGATAGAAAAGTCGAAGTCGGAGCACTGATAAACGAACAATAACCGGCAAGGACTCCGCAGTGTCCCGGTCAGTCAGACTGAATAAAGTAGATCACATTGCCAACAACTGTCATGCAAGCCGCAGGTGGCCCTCCGCGGGTGTATAAACCTCCCCTCTGTGTTTGAGCTTCTCGATGCGGTACTCGGTTTTGTCCGGTTCGATGCCCATCCCCTCGGCACGCTCAACGACTTTCTCCACCGGCACCCCATCGTCGTACTCCGGGGCGAGTTCTGTCACGATCTCCCGAAGTGTCTCGATTACCTCACGCTGTGCCTTCGAGGTTCCCGTCTCGATAACATCGGCGTCCAACTGACCCGTTTCGGGGTCGACCCCTACGCGTTGCATCGCTTCGAGAAACACTGTACGACCCCGGTCGACATCAACCGGCTCCACGGTGTCTGAAAGACGGATCCGAGCGCTGGCCTCCGCCAGTCGGCGCTGACTCTCCAGTGCCCGATAGGTCACCGGCACCGGCTGGTCGGAGCCCTCTCCTGCCCGTCGCAGCGCGACGAATGACTCCACCAGACTCTCTCGGGCTGGCCCCTCCGGCCATCGCGGGCGGCACGTCTGTTTTGCGTGTGCCACCCACGCTCGAAGCAGCTCTGCTGGGACCGCCGGGGCAGTCTCCATCTCTTCTGGCTCGAGTACCCCAGCCGTATACTGGATGGCCTCGTCGTGGTTGTGCATCATCCCGCTGGCGATCTCCGCGTCAGTGTCGGGGTCTGGCACGTCATTCAGCGGCCAGATGATGTCGAACCGGGACAGCAGTGTCGGTGGCAAGTCGATCTGCTCGGCGATCGATTCGAACTCGTCGAAGCGTCCGTGTTTCGGATTGCCGGCCGCCAACAGTGCCGTCCGTGTCGGGAGTTTCGTGTTGATGCCAGCCTTGTTCACACTAATGTACTGTTTCGAGAGCGCCTGATGCAGTGATTTAACCGCCGCCTCGTCGACCTTATCGAGTTCGTCGATACAGGCAATACCGTCATCGGCCAGCACCAGCGCTCCTGCGTCGAGTGTCCACTCGGCCGTGCCGCTGCCGAACTCGGTTTGTGAGGCCGATGCCGTCAGACCCGCGGCTGTCGCACCCTTTCCTGACGCTGCTACCGCACTCGGAGCCTTGTCCTCGATATCCTCTAAGAGCGTGCTCTTTGCTGTCCCTGGATCACCAACGAGCAGGACGTGTATGTCTCCCCGCGTGCTCGTCCCGTCGGGGTGTTCGACTCGGGAGCCACCGAATAGCTGCAACGCGAGCACTTGCTTGATCGTCTCCATGCCGACTACAGACGGCGCAATCGACTCCTGAAGCAACTCGTACGGGTCACCGTATTCGCCAGCCGCGAGGGCGTCGATCTCGTCTCGATGCTCCGCGACGTCGACGGCCGAGAAAGTCGTCTCCTCAATCCGGACACTGTCTCCGACGAGCCGATGTCCGAACCCGACACCTTGGTCATCGTCGAGTGTGTGGCGCCCGGTGATGGTCACGCGATCGCCACCGTCGAGTTGATCCACAGCATCGCCGTTGAGGAAGACATCGACCGAGGTTGCGGTGCCAGTGCTACGTTCCGGTGGGAGTTGCAGACGGGCGACCTGGACGTTGCGTAGTGTGCTACGTTCCTCATCAAACACGAACGGACCTTGCCGCTCACACCCCTGACACTCGTGGGGCTCCTGTAGGTCCGGGTCGGTCGTATCCTGGGGGATTCTGCTTACGGTGCCACACCGCTGGCAGTTGAACGCCGCCGTCTGTGGGGCGACCCGAACGGTGGTGCGATTCGAGACTTGCCCGGTGAGTGCGATGAGTTCACCAACTGACTGATCACGAAGTTCATCGATATGGTACTGCCGGGAACTCGGCAAGTCGCCCATCCGGACCGACGCGTCGGACAGGTCAAGTGTGACTGGGAGCGTGATCTCAGTGAGTGCCTGCTCGAAGTGGCGACGCGTCTGCTGTGGACGTTCGACCAAGTCGTCAGCCAGCGTCGGGTCGAACGCCCGAACGTCACACACCGAGATCAGCAGCGAGGTCTGCTCGCGGGGATAACTCTGGGCGAAGTCGCCAAGTTCCTCACGACAGTATCTGTTGAGAAACGCTGTACACTTTTCGACGAGTGCTGTCTCGGGGTTGCTGGGACTCATGTGTTGGTATCGGATTTATATCGTGTTGAGGCTCCACAACAGGATATTCCTGGGATGGGGGCCTGTTGGGAGGCGGTTTCCACGTCGTTTCCACGCCGTTACCACATCTCGAACGACACACACGACTGTAACGACACGACAATCACGACACTACACTGGGAACGGAACCCACACTGGCGGCGGTTTCCCTCTCCGCTGGGGGCCCCTCACCCCCAGCATCTGTTGTGGAGTCTCAACACACCAGTCGACGTATGGAACCCCTGTGGAGTCCATCAGCTGTCCTCCGTCGCTTGGTATCGCTGTGGCAACTCGCCGCCATCGAGGTCAAGGACGACGACCGTTTCCTCACGGCTGCCGACACCGTCGCTGGCGTACCAGCAGACCGACTCGTCATCAACCAGTCGCGCACAGCGTCGCATGTCGGAGTAGAACGTCGACCGGTCCAGCGGTGGGTGGTGGAGACACTGCTCAACCTGGTCCCTGGTCAGTGCCACACGGGTGGCATCCCGACGCTTGCATTTTCGATGCATGTGCTGCAGGATGGCGATACTACGTTGCTCGGCGGTCATCTCGTCGACGTCGCTGACCAGTTGCAGGAGGTCAGTCCGGGCGTCAAGATCGGCCACGTGGTCGCGTAGGCGTTCGTTCTCGTCCTCTAATCGTGTCACCCGGTCTTGCAACTGCTCGACGGTATTCTCGAGTTCGACAAGGTCACCGATCAGTCCGCTGTGATGCTCGGTCATCGTGGCCCCCCAGACATCTGTGTATATCCGACCCGACCCGGGCGAGGCCCTGACACGACGGCATCGTAACAGCTGGCCGACTTCCACCAGCGCCCGAGGCCGAACTCGCGCAGGTGTGCGAGACTCTTAGGAGTGCCCGTGCGACTCTGCACAGTATGCTCTTGTGATATCTTGGGGAGGGGCAGGGCCGCTTGGGTGAGCGGCCACCGGCGAGCACGCCGGCGCTCGGTGGCTAGTGACGACTCGTCGGGTCTCACAGGAGCGTCACGGGTCGACCAGCCAGTGACTGTGCCCCGAACACTCCCGGGTGTTCGTCCGTACAGCCGGTGTGAGGTGGTGACCAGCATATCAGCGCTCCACCGATGGGCCGGCAGTCACGTCGAGGTCCGTGACGATCTCGACACTGGTATCCACCCAGGCACCGGCGTTCGTCCGACGTTGGGTGACCCGGGCAAATGTGCCGTTCCCGCGCGGTTCGAACACGAGCCGTCGCCGCCGAGTGTCGGTACCAGTCCAGGTTACGGCGACGCACTCATTCTCGGGGATTCTCTTTGCTGTCGCAATCCTTGTCTCGTCGGGTCCTGACTCCGAGTCTGTCTCGTCACTCATCGCTCACACACCCCGCACGGAGCCGGTGGGCACCTGCGGTCGTCTTTACAGCTCGGTTTAATGATTACACTGGGGCAGACGAGCACGGTGATTCCGACGGAGGTGATACCCTCACGCCTCATGATCGTCACCACCGGTGGGCGACGCGTCGGTCATCGGAGTGTCCTCGTCTGGAGGTCCAACACGCCAGACGGTCGGTGTCGACGCCGCGCCCGACCAGCGCTCGATAACCAGCGGACATCGGTCGTCGTCGGCCAACAAGCGGATTGCGCGGCTCACGCTGGTCCGGCACAACTCGAGGGGGTCACCGTCCACATACTGGACCGTCTCCGGGTCGACGTACTGCTCGGCGCCGAGAAGTCTGCAGAGACGTTCGAAGACATCGTCGACGTCGCCTGGGGTGATGGGCGCGTACTTATCAGTATGTCCGTGCTCGGAGAACTGGTACCTGTCGAGGGTGACGCGGTGTCGTGACGCCGAAGCTGCCGAGTCGTCGGCAGGCGTCCCGGCTCCGTCGTCTCGACGGCTAACTGTGCGGCTATCTGTGGGGGCATCTTCAAGTCCCCCGGGTTCGTCTTTCCTCATGCTCGGAATCCTCTCTGCGAGGGTAGCCCGAGCCCGGCGTGCTCAGACACGCCGGTCATTTTCGACCGGAAGGCTCGAGCTATCTTACATTAGCTCCCGTCACATAAAAATTTTACTGACAGTTGTTAACTCAGCGGCTGTAGATACGCTCGCGTTAAAGTGTACTGCTACCGTAACGCAGTATATCGGTGAGCATATGAGTACCGACACGCAAGACAAGAACGACATGCGTAAACAGGCAGAATGGATGGTCCCCGCTGACGACCGGATTCTCGAGTTGATCCGGGAGTACGGAAATCTCACGCCATCCGCGCTCGATGAGAAGGGTGGCCCTGTCAGACAGTATGCTAGCGAGCGCTGCAGTGCGCTTGTCGAGTACGGACTCCTCGTCCAGGTCCACCGGGGCCTGTACGGCATCACGGATCAGGGTCGTGCGTATCTCAACGAGGAGCTCGATGCCTCGACGCTCGACCCCGTCACCGACGTCGAGGAGTAACACCGCTCGGCACGGGTCTCGCCACAGGTCGTGTTAGGATCGGGACTCACGACTCACCGGTATACAGTGATCGCTATGGACATAGATACAACGTGGCCGGCCGTCAGCGGTCGGACGCACACGCGCATCGTGACCCAACTACGCTCCTGTGGAGGCAACAGACAGCGGCTCGACACAACATGAGTGGGACTGACTCGCCGTCGGATACGCGACCTGAGGATAGCTTAACTGACGACGAACTCGACCATCGCATCCTTGCGGAACACCAGTCTATCCCACAGACTGTTCGTGAGCAAGCACTCGAGCGGGATGCTTCTCGGTGTCGAATCGATGGCCGCCACGGGACTGGCGACGAGGGGGCACCACAGCTGGTCGTGCAGCGCTTGCAAGAGCACCCACGTGACTGCCAGCCGAATGCACTGGAGAACGTGACGACCTGTTGCCTGCGGTGTGCCCGCTGGATCAAGCAGATGCCGAGTCGGGATGATCTGCCCCTGGTCTTGCAGGAACGCCTCGACGGAGCGGATCTGAAAACCACGCGCGTGCAGATTCTCAAGTATCTGTACGAGAACGGTCCTGCGGCAACGAGTGAACTCGCAGACGCCGTCGACCTGGCGGGTGCAACCAGTGTCCGCCGGGCAGTGTACGACCTGATGAGTCGGGATGTCGGCAACGACGATATCGATCGGCTGGTCGTCAAGAACCGCACGACCGGGACCTACGGTCTGCCGTGGCAGATCGACGACAGTCGACGTGCCCGTGGACGAATTCCGCTCAAACCCCATCGCCGGCGCAGTCGGATTCTCGACGCTGTCGTCTACCGCTTACTCGAGACACTCGATGGCTACGTCGAGAACCCACGCGAACTCGTTGCCGATGTCGTCGACCGGGACCTGAATCAGACCTACCACATGGAGCGTCGTGCTGAGGCCTTCCAGTTCCCGTTTACTGTGTGGGCCGAGACCAAGCGCCCCCGTCACGACGACGTTGCCGTCATCGAAGCGATCAGCATCCTTGCCGGCGCGACGGAGAATCTCTCCCGCCGACGCATCGCCACCGCGTTGGTCGAGCTATTCGAGCGCGACGATGAACACGAACTTGCGGCGGTCCTGCGACGGTCGCTGCTTGAGGACGGCGATTCGCCGTTCGATACACTGACCA